>JAAERS010000325.1 GCA_024230095.1 Gammaproteobacteria bacterium
CCAATATCTTCAACTTATTAGCAGTAATGGCCCTACCAGGCCTTATTTTTCCGTCTGACATTGCAGCAGGAGCTCTGTGGCGCGACTATGCTTTGATGCTGGCTTTGACATTACTATTATTTGGTATGGGTTTTCGCGCCCGTCGTGGTGGCGAAATTAATCGCACCATAGGGCTGGTATTGCTACTCATTTACACCTTGTACATGCTAGTACTTTATTTTAGCAGCCAGGGCTAAGCGAACTATTTATACCCATGGTAGTCCAACTATTATGCAACAGTCTCATACGGCTCACAGCGTGACAAAGGATCAATTACATGCTGGCTAGAATTAACATTAAATGGTTATTAGTCAACCTGCTTGCCCTGCTCTTGCTGATGGCCGTATTAATATTGTGGCAGCAGCAGGTTGAACAGCAAACTCCCCCCCAAGAAAAATCTTACAAACCCGACTACTTCATGTTATCGGCCATTAGTACCCAATATGATCAAGAAGGTCTATTAAAGAGCCGTATCAGTGGCAAAAAATTTGCCCATATTGCGGAATTCGCCACTACTGATATCGACGCCCCCCGCTTTCAATTCTACCATCTCACTAATGCGCCTTGGTTTGGCCGCGCCAACAATGCCACTGTAATTGACTCAGGGGCACAACTAGCCCTGCATGGCCAGGTGTATATCACCAACGGACCAGCCCCAGAAAACCCTTTGAGCTTAGCCACAGAAAGCCTTAGAATAGTGCCTAATCAGAATTTGCTTATCGGCAGCGAGCAAACCACCATTGAGGGAGCTCAAAGCCAACTACAAGCCGGCGGCATAAGACTCAACATGGACACTCAAGTGCTTGATTTATTGCGCCAAGTTCACGGCCAAATACTACCAGGAAGCTAGCTTTATGCACCCACTCAACTACCTCCCCCATTTGTTACTTACCAGCTTAATCACCTTGTCTGGCTCTGCCTTGGCCTTAGACAGTGATCGCCAACAACCCATTAGCCTAGAAGCCGATTCTGCGGTAATGGATGAAGCTAAGGGTCACTATGTGTACAAGGGCAATGTAGTCGTTACACAAGGCAGCATGGTTATCTCTGCTGCTAGTGTAGAAATACTCATGAATGATAGTGACAACATCGACAGCTTTCACGCCATAGGCAGCGACACGGCTCAAGCCCACCTGCAGCAGACAACAGAAAGTGACAAGAGCCAACTTGATGCTTGGGCAGACGACTTGGTTTATGCTGTCGCCAAAGACATTATTATCTTGACTGGCAATGCCATCTTAAACCAACACGGTAATGAATTTAGTGGTGATACCATTCAATATTCGATAGCTAACGAAAAAGTAAAAGCCAGCGCCAAGCCGGGCTCCAAACAACGCGTGAAAATGATTTTTAATCCGAGCAACTAAATCCATGCCTCTACTTGAAGCTCGCAATCTGGCGAAAAGCTATAGCAAGCGTGCCATTGTCAAAGATGTCAACATTGCTGTTGAAGCTGGCCAAGTAGTCGGACTACTTGGTCCCAATGGTGCCGGCAAAACGACCTGCTTTTATATGATTGTTGGGCTGATTAAAGCTGATCGGGGCTATATTTATATAAATGGCTCTGACATTTCCAGCCTACCTATGCATGGGCGGGCCAAGGCGGGCATTGGTTATTTGCCGCAGGAAGCATCCATATTTAGAAAGCTCAGTGTCGCTGACAACATCATGGCGATCCTGCAGACCCGCAAAGAGCTGGACAAGTCCAGCCGCACCGAAAAATTGGAAAGCTTGCTCAACGAATTCAATATTCAACATATACGTGACAGCCTTGGCATGAGCCTTTCTGGCGGTGAACGCCGCCGAGTGGAAATTGCGCGAGCTCTAGCAAGTGATCCCCAATTTATCTTGCTAGATGAACCTTTTGCCGGCGTAGACCCAATTTCTGTCGGTGATATCAAACAGGTAGTCAATCACCTAAGCAAAAAAGGCATTGGTGTACTAATCACTGATCACAATGTCAGGGAAACCTTAGATATTTGCGATATCGCTTATATAGTAAGCGAAGGTTATATTCTTGCGGCAGGTAATAGCAATGAGATTTTAGCCAACCAACAGGTAAAAGATGTATACTTGGGCGACAATTTCAGTCTTTAGCTATCCAAGAGTTTATAAACCTTAGCCATGAAAGCCTCACTACAGTTAAAGATGAACCAGCAACTGACCATGACGCCACAGTTGCAGCAGGCTATCCGGTTACTTCAGCTCTCAACCCTGGATTTACAGCAAGAAATTCAGCAAGCCCTAGACAGCAATCCCCTCCTAGAAGTAGAAGAAGATGTTGATCCGCCTAGCGAAGATCAGAAAAAATCAGCATCCAGCAATGAAACAGAACAATCCAATAGCATGTCAAACCAGCAAGAACATCTGGAGGATGAAAGACATGCTGACAGCGACTGGAGCGAAGAAATACCCGTTGAATTAGCTACTGATAGCGCCTGGGATGATGTTTTTCAAAATGCACCCGGTTCCGGTTCCATCAGCGTCAGTGATGACTTTGATTTTGACAGTATTAATGGCGATACCCCAGACCTGCAAACACACCTTGACTGGCAACTAAACCTCACACCAATGACCGATCTTGATCGTTTCATTGGCACCGCCATCATTGATGCAATTGATGAACGTGGCTACCTAAGCCAAACTCATGAAGAATTATTAGAGGGTATTAACAACAACCTTAGTGATATCGCCCCAGATGCGCAGATAGAAATTGAAGAACTGCTGGCCGTAGTGCATCGTATTCAGCAATTTGATCCCCTTGGCGTTGCCTGCCTAGACCTGCGCGAATGCCTGCTTATTCAGCTACGGCAAACGCCAATTGACACACCTTGGCGTGAGGGTGCTATCACCATCGTTGATAAATACCTCGAAGTTTTGGGTAGCCATGACTACAACTTGCTGCGCCGCCGGACAGGGTATAAAGAGGCCCAGCTGCAAGAAATTATTGGTTTAATTACTAGCTTGCAGCCCGAACCCGGCGCTAGGATCGCCATCAACCATGCCGAGTATGTAGTGCCCGATGTCATGGTGCGCAAAGTCAATAATGTTTGGCGGGTAGAACTGAATCCAGATTCAGCACCTAAAATTCGCGTCAATCAACAATATGCTTCGATGGGTCGCTCTTCTAATGCTAACGACAATCAATTTATCAAAAACCATTTGCAAGAAGCCAAATGGTTTTTAAAAAGCTTGGAAAGTCGCAACGATACTCTGCTCAAGGTAGCTGGCCGCATTTGTGAAATACAACAGGGCTTTCTTGAGTACGGCGAAGAAGCGATGAAACCATTGGTATTGGCAGAAATAGCCGAACACGTTGAAATGCATGAATCGACCATTTCTAGGGTTACCACGCAAAAATACATCCACACGCCACGGGGTATTTTTGAACTCAAGTATTTTTTCTCTAGCCATGTTGCCACCGCCAATGGTGGCGAGGCATCTAGCACGGCTATTCGCGCCCTGATCAAGAAACTCATTGCCGCTGAATTGCCCCGCAAGCCACTCAGTGATAGCAAGTTAACTAACTTACTGGAAGAACAGGGCATCCAAGTAGCCCGTCGCACCATTGCCAAATACCGGGAAAGCATGAACATTCCACCATCTAACGAACGTAAACGTCTAAGCTAATTTATACACCATGGACATTATTGACATACTCACCCCAACACGCACGCTCAATGACCTTGAGTGCAATAGTAAAAAACGTGCCCTAGAAGCCACCTCTGAATGGCTTGCTACGGTTATACCGGCTTTTGATGCCACCGAATTATTTACCGCCCTCATTAGCCGTGAAAAACTCGGTAGCACCGGATTTGGCGATGGCATTGCCCTACCACACTGCCGCTTAGCCACCTGCGATCAAGTCACCGGGGCTTTAATCAAACTAAAAAATGGCATTGACTTTGATGCTATTGATCGCAAGTCTGTCGACATCATGTTCATTCTGCTAGTACCTGAAAATGCAACTAATGAACACCTACAGGTATTGTCTACTCTAGCAGGTAAATTTGGCGAAGCTGAATTCCGTGAACGCTTACGGGCTTGCAATAGCAACGAAGAGCTATTTCAAGCCGCCACTCGCTAAGAGCTCATTGCTCTCTATTGGACAACAGCCGCCTTTAGGCAGTATGCTTAAGTGCTTACTATTGCCATCTGTACATCATGAACGATCTCATTGAATCCAACATTACCATTATCAACAAACTAGGTTTGCACGCCCGTGCTGCAGCCAAGCTGGTTGGCGTCGCCAACAAACACGCCTGTGAAATAGAAATAGGGTTACCCGAAAAGATGGTGAACGCCAAAAGCATTATGTCAGTCATGCTGCTGGCCGCTAGCAAAGGCACACAATTAAATCTGCGAGTACGGGGCGAAAATGCCCATCAGGCGCACGTTGACATTTGCGCTATAATCAACAACCGTTTTGACGAAGACGAATAACTCGCGGATTTTCTTGTAATTTTTCTCATTTGAATAGCCTTCAGAGGTTCCGCTTAGCAGCTAGCTCAGCTAAAATAAATGCTTGCTGAGTTAATCCGTGGTAAGAGTCATGATGGAATCCAGGCTACAAGAGCTGAATGATGCCCTCGAAAGTGGCGCCTTTATACAAGTGCGCCACATGCTCAACCATACCCTAAAACCAGCTCATACAGCGCACCTGCTTGAGTCGTCCCCTCCGCGCGAGCGTGAAATCCTGTGGAACCTCATCGACGCCGAGAATGAAGGTGAGGTTTTACAGCATCTTAACGATGACATTCAAGCCGACTTCCTAAAAAGCATGGACATGGAAGAGCTCCTGCAAGCCACGGAAAATCTCGATAC
>JAAERS010000326.1 GCA_024230095.1 Gammaproteobacteria bacterium
GTTGAAAACAGAGTGACACAACTTGCTTTATGGAAAACTATTGAGGCACAACCTGAAGTGACTTTATTGTGCCCACAAAAACCCATTCGTACATACCGCCAAGGCGATACAATGCATGTCGTTACTGAGTCTGGGCAAGCTTATCAGGGCAAGTTACTAATCGCTGCTGACGGGGGGCAGTCTATGGTGCGCCAGCAGTTTGGTATTGGCGTTAATCGTGCACAATACCAACAAGCTTGCCTAGTGGCTTCGGTGAATACACAACTAGGCCAGCAAGACATTACATGGCAGCGGTTTACGGCAACGGGACCCCAGGCATTTTTACCATTACCAGGGCAGCATGGATCGGTGGTTTGGTATCATCAGGCTGATGAAGTTAGGCGTTTAAATAAGTTAACTAATGCTGAATTAACTACCGAAATTATGGCCCAGTTCCCAACCCAACTTGGTAAGATTGAAGTGCAACAAAAAGGCTATTTTAATCTGCAAAAACAGCATGCTCAGGAATACGTGCAGGACGGTTTAGCATTGCTTGGTGATGCGGCCCATATGATTAATCCTTTGGCAGGACAAGGGGTAAACCTTGGCTTTCAAGATATAGCCTGCTTGGATCAGGTTATTGCTAAAGCTCGTCATGCCGGTAAGGACTGGTGGCGTATGGAGGTATTACAAGAATACCAACAGCAACGCCGTTGGGCTAACCGCTTGATGATGCACACTATGGATGCGTTTTATCATGGCTTTAGCAATGATAAAACGAGCTTAAAGTGGCTGCGCAATAGTGCCTTAGCTTTGGCCAGTATAGGCCCGGTTAAACGGCAGGTTATTCGCTATGCAATGGGTATGGAAGATGAGGTTGGCAGTCGTCTTGCTAAAGTGCTGGGTCGATGGACCGGATAAATAGGGTGTCTCTATTATTGTCTCTTAGTAGGTCTTTTCGTGTCGTGCATTTTTGCCTATACTGTATGTCTATTTGTTCTGCGCGGCGATAACAATAGTATGAGTGACGATAAAGTATATTCCGCCCTAATCATTGATAGTGACGACAAGAACTTGGATGTTTTATCCGATTATCTTGAGGCCGCAGGCTTGTCAGTAATGACTGTGCCAGACGGCGAGTCGGCTCTTGATGTCTTGGGAAATACTGATTATAACTTTGACGTTGTATTCCTTGATTGGGCTATGGTAGGTATTAGTGGGTTGGCAGTCACGCAGCAGGTAAGGTCAGACGCACGTATTAAAGATCTCCCTATCATCATGCAAACAAATAAAGCCAGTGATCAAGAACGCCTAAAATGCTCGGAAGCTGGGGCCGATTTTTACCTCAGTAAACCGTTCGATGAGGGTACCTTTTTAGCCGCCTTGGAAAGCACTATTCCCAGCGCTTCCTTGGGTTAAAAAAGATTTGTTAAATTCAATACGCATCTGTTAGCGCTTCTCGCAACAGGTGCGTTTTCATGAGAAAGGTTTATGTCTAGCACCCCCGTAACACACCAAA
>JAAERS010000327.1 GCA_024230095.1 Gammaproteobacteria bacterium
CGGGTAATGACGTTTTGGTGTGGCTTCGAAGCTTTGAGCAGAGATTTCAAGGCCAATGAAAATCAAGATTGGAAGAATCGCTGGGGCAGGAATGAGTTCGTAGAGCAGTGCAAAGGACCCAGTAAGTCCAGCGAGGCCAATAAAAATGGCAGTCGCCAGTGTGTAGGCCGCCCGACCACCCATAGCCTTGTATGCCGGATGACCAATATATGGTGTGGATTGGATGACACCGCCGCATATCCCTGCAGCAAGGGTTGCGAGTCCCTCAATTGCAATAACACCTCGTGTGTCATATTCATCACCGGCAACAGCGGCACTCTCTGTACAGTCAATGCCACCAATAACAGTTCCGAGAGCAAAGGGAATGACAATGGGCAAATATTTGAAGGTTAATGGCCATGCTGTGATCCATGTGAATTGAAAGACGTCCAGCCAGCCAGTTGGCCAAAGTGCTGAGAGAGGATCGAAACTTGCATGGGGTCCGCTTGATGGTAACCAGCCAAGCAG
>JAAERS010000328.1 GCA_024230095.1 Gammaproteobacteria bacterium
GCCATCACCCTGCAGAATCTGGAAAAAACCAGAACCATTAATAGCAACATCTAAGGCATTATCAGTCTGTAGCAAGTTACCTTGAGCGTGGTTCTTTTCAGTGGCACCAACGCGTGTACCCGTGCCTAAAACCAAACCTGTAGGTGACAATGCGTCCTGACCTGTTTGAGCGCCAGGCTGGCGCATGGTTTGATAAAGCAAATCCTCAAAGACAGCACGATCGCGTTTAAATCCCGTGGTATTGACGTTAGCCAAATTATTAGAAATAACACTCATACGCTTTTGTTGAGCGTCTAAGCCAGTTTTCGCTACCCAAAGTGAAGCGTCCATAATTCTATCCTCTTTTTTGGTTGAGCTTGCGCCCACCCCTATTTTAAGTTGGGTTCAATATGCCCATGAACATTAACCAATGCTCTGGCTGTTGCCCAACAGGCTCAGAATAAGTTCCGGCCTATATTCATCTTTAAACCAATATAATATTGATAATTTTACAAACCTTGGTATTTACCCCATGCGCATGGTAGAAGCCGATGCCGAGTCTACCTCACGAGCCTGTTTCAGCATTTTTACAGACATCTCGTATTGGCGTGATAATTCAATCATGCGCACCATGGAATCAATGGCGTTAACACTACTGCCCTCAAGGGCTTTGGTGGTTAGTTTAATACCAACATCCACAGGCAGTCTTGGCTGGTCACCTTCGAGCAACCCGTCCTGGCGATTACGTAAAATGACCCCAGCAGTATTGACTATTTTGAGGTTGCCGATTATCTGGCGCTCACCCCCTCCCACGGGAAGAAACGTCACCTGACCTTCCGAATTGATTTCTAACTGACTACCTGGCGGCACAATAATGGGGCCACCTTGAGCCTCCATAAGTATCTGACCACGACCATTAACCAACTCTTTATTGAACCCAATGCCAATATCACCACGGCGCGTGTACAACTCTTCGCCTTGAGGCCCCACTACGGCCAAAGCGCCCTCGCCCTGCACATACACGTCTGTAGGCTTACCTGTTACCATTAAAGCCCCTGGCGTCATATCAACAATATTGTTTGGTGTCGATACTGGTACCGCACGGCTATGAAAAGCACCTTCCACGTGAATATCACGAGAGGTCACCTCTTCACGATAGGCGCGTTTAAAGCCAGGCGTCACCACGTTGGCAATTTCGTGGGCATTGGCCATCTGCTTTGTCTGTACCGATTTCATGCTATTGAGCATGGTAAATATGAGCTTATCCATAGTGGTCTCGCACAATAATTATTAATCTCACCATCAATAATGCACCATGCGTGCCAAAAACTATAAACTATTGTTTTAAATAGATTATTTAAGATATAAAGCATAGGAAAAAGATGGGTGGCAAGGCATTGCCACCCATCAAGAGGAAGATGCCGCCGCACAGCTAGGTAGTAGTTGAAGCGCCGTGCGGAGGCGGGGACTAAGCGGTGAACTAACCGCGAATATTAATGATCGTCTGTGTCAGACTACTGGATGTTTCAATAGCCTTGGCGTTGGCCTGGAAGTTACGTTGAGCGGTAATCAAATTCACCAGTTCTTCCGTCAAATCCACGTTGGCTCGCTCTAAGGCACCACCTTGAATGGTACCAAAACCATCGGCACCGGCCTCACCGAGTGAGGGGGTACCGGAGTTGGTGGTTGTCACAAAGTTGGCCTTACCGATTTGTGTTAAACCATTCGGGTTGGCGAAGGTGGCCATCATTAACTTACC
>JAAERS010000329.1 GCA_024230095.1 Gammaproteobacteria bacterium
CAAGACCGCCATGGCTATCGGATCCTGACCAGCGAATGGCCCGTCATAGAGCACCAGCTCCGGCCCCATGGCAATGGCCCGCGCTAAGGCAACACGCCTAGCCATACCACCTGACAATTCAGCGGGCATAAGATGGCGAGCACCACGCAAGCCAACAGCTTCAAGTTTCAACAACACTTCGTCATGCAACTCTTGCTCGCTCAAGCGACCGTGCTCACGCAGGCCAAAGGCCACGTTTTCAAACACCGTCAAGTCGGTAAACAAAGCGCCGCTTTGAAACAAAACGCCCATACGAGAGCGCAACTGGGTCAAACTATCACGACTTAAGCAGGCCAAGTCTTGACCAAAAGCCAAAACCTGCCCACGTGTCGGTTGCAACTGCCCTCCCATTAAGCGCAGCAAGGTGGTTTTACCACAACCGCTGGGGCCCATTATAGCAGTCACCAAACCCTGTTTAACATTGATACTAAGACCGTCGAATATGACTCTATCGCCACGCGAGAGATATAACTCTTTGACTTCTACCAAATTTGCCTTAGGCATAGCTTTTATCCGTTAACTTTGCCGACCAACGGGACACTCATCCCATGCTTTATCATCAGGCCGTAAAACATCGGCTAAGTTTAGCATTAATGTTCGCGCCTGTGGTATTCTTGCGGCTTTTGCCACGACTGATTATTTTTACCATATGCTTGTTGCTATTATTGCCGTACTATCAGGCTTAGGCCTGCTTATTTGGAGTGCTGATCGATTTGTCGATGGCGCCGCCGCTACTGCCCACCACTTGGGCATGTCACCCATGTTAATTGGCCTCACTATTATTGCTTTTGGCACCTCGGCCCCAGAAATACTGGTATCGGCCATCGCCGCCTGGAACCAAGCACCTGGCCTGGCTATCGGTAATGCACTGGGTTCCAATATTGCCAATATTGCTTTGGTTTTAGGCGCTGCCGCGCTTGTTGCGCCACTCGCTATTGGCGGTTCCCTTGTGCGCGCTGAGATCCCCATCCTTATGGTGGCCACCATTGGCGCTGGACTGCTATTGCTCGACCAACATCTGGGACAAATAGATGGCCTCATACTGCTAGCCGGTCTGGTAGTATGCCTCTACCTTTTCAAACGCTATCAAAAACAACACTCAGCCCCCCCTCAAGATCTACCGCAGATGAGCTTAAAAAAAGGGGTATGGTGGTTAGTTATAGGGCTGCTGGTACTGGCAGCAGCTTCTCGTGCTTTAGTCTGGGGAGCAACCGACATTGCTATTGCCTTGGGTGTTAGCAATCTGGTCATTGGCCTGACTATTGTCGCCATTGGCACCAGCCTTCCAGAATTAGCGGCAACCATTGCCAGTGCCCGTAAGGGCCAACATGACATGGCGATCGGCAATATTATCGGCTCCAATATCTTCAACTTATTAGCAGTAATGGCCCTACCAGGCCTTATCTTTCCGTCTGACATTGCAGCAGGAGTTCTGTGGCGCGACTATGCTTTGATGCTGGCTTTGACATTACTATTATTTGGTATGGGTTTTCGCGCCCGTCGTGGTGGCGAAATTAATCGCACCATAGGGCTGGTATTGCTACTCATTTATACCTTGTACATGCTAGTACTTTATTTTAGCAGCCAGGGCTAAGCGAACTATTTATACCCATGGTAGTCCAACTATTATGCAACAGTGTCATAGGGACCACAGAGTGACAAAGGATAAATTACATGCTGGCTAGAATTAACATGTAATGGTTATTAGTCAACCAGCTTGATGTGCTCATGCTGGTGGAAGTATTAATATGGTGGAAGAAG
>JAAERS010000330.1 GCA_024230095.1 Gammaproteobacteria bacterium
ACAAAGAGAGTGGCGTGAATATCGTCAAAGTGGAAGCGGGTTCCCAAACAGATAGCCCGTGCACCTTGGAACATCGTTGGTGCGATAACGTTAGACCACGTCTGCTCCATCTCACGGCGAATGTCTGGGTTGTTGATAGAAGCGGCAGATTTGATAGGGTCATCAATAAGCACCAGCTGTGATCGTTTAGAGGTGATTGCACCTTTGAGACCACCACACGCAATTGTGAAAGCTTCCTCGCCTGCTGTATCAATGCCTGCAAAGTCATAGTCAATACTCCAGTATTCGTCTGAACGTTTAATCTTTGAAAGCCTCACCATCGGAAAGACTTCTCGGTATTTATTACTTGTCAAGATGCCTTTAATGGTTGCACTCTTGGCACGACTAATATCAACCATGTATGCAATATATAGTATACGCAACATCTTCTTTGCTGCGGTATGTCTACCAATCATCCATGCTGCAAATAGTCCAAGCACTGTTGATTTTGCTGAACCACGTGGTGCAAGGATTGCGGTGTTAGGTCCACCGATTCCCATCAACACTTCACTGTCTACACCAGTGCACAACTCTGCGTGCCACTCCAACATGTGTTTTGCTGGTGCTTTACCCATGTAGACACAGAAGTCTTCAAAGCTGTCTCTTGCCCTTAATACTTCTGGTGATGGCGGCTTAGTTGTTACTTTCGTTGCCGTCATTAAAGCAGACCGGCGATAAGCCAATGCTGCACTAGGTATTGCCATACTAACTAATTTATCTTTCCTACAGTCTATCGGCGCTCCGCTTGTCTTTGTGCTTGACGACCTCTAGCTTTTGCAATTGCTTTGCTTCTATTTGATTGCTGACGTGTAATTGCGTATGAAGCCCTCATGTCATTCATTAGCTGCTGAGCTTCAACTTGCCGTGAATTTGAAAAGCTTAAGTCATTCAAATCACCTGATGGCATAGACGGCATACGTTTAGCC
>JAAERS010000331.1 GCA_024230095.1 Gammaproteobacteria bacterium
TACTTTGATAAGACCCGCCAAACCATCATGGCAATGCGTCAGTGGCTAAGCGAGCAGCTAGCGGCCCTTGATTTTACCATGACTGACTCGAAAGCAAACTTTGTGTTTGTTGAGCATGCCCACATGGGGGCTGCAGATATTGCCGGTGGGCTGCGCGAAAGGGGTATTATCGTAAGGCATCTGACATCCAATCCGCGTACGCAAAATCATTTGCGTATCAGTGTCGGAACCCAGGCTGAGTGTGATGTGCTGGTCAGCGCATTGGGTGAAATACTCGTTTGAATAATAGGGTCATAGACCTTCTTTAGTGTCAGACCCTATTATTAATCGCATCGGCTATTCAGCCAACTGGCGACCACCAAACATGTGCAGGTGGATATGGAAAACCACTTGACCACCGCCTTTGTTAACATTCATTTGTACACGATAGCCTGACTCAGCAATGCCAGCTTCAGCAGCCAAGTTTGACGCCGTGAGCATCATGTGACCTAGCAAGGCTTGGTCTTTTTGACTGGCATCATTGAGGGTGGCGATGCGTTGTTTGGGAATGATTAGGTAGTGCACTGGTGCCTTGGGAGCAATATCCTTAAAAGCCAATATTTGATCATCTTCGTAGACAATATCGGCCGGAATTTCTCGACTGATGATTTTATCAAAAATGGTAGTATCGCTCATATGCAGGACTCCTTTTGCCTATTTATTTTGCTCTCGACTGATGGCTCTATGCCCAATATCACGACGACAGAACATGCCATCCCAGCTGATTTGATCGGCTAGTTTGTAGGCCGCCTGTTGTGCTTCTGTGACGCTGTTACCCAAAGCGGTAGCACACAGAACACGGCCACCATTGGTGAGTACCTTGCCGTCTTCTTCGGTGGTGCCTGCGTGGAACACCTTGCTACCTTCAGTTGGGGTTGCAGGCAGACTAATCACATCGCCTTTACGGTAACTGTTGGGGTAACCACCGGCAGCCAATACAACGCCTACGGCGGTGCGTGGATCCCACTGGGTCGTGACCTTGTTAAGCTGTTTGCGTTCAGCTGCCAAGCACAGGTCGACAATACTGGATTGGAGACGCAGCATGATAGGTTGGGTTTCAGGGTCACCAAAGCGACAGTTAAATTCCAGTACTTTGGGCGAACCATCGGCTGCAACCATAATGCCGGCGTACAAAAAACCGGTGTAAACGTAACCATCAGCGCGCATACCATCCACCGTAGGGCGAATGACTTCGGTCATAATACGCTCATGCAGAGTTTCATCAACAACTGGCGCCGGTGAATAGGCACCCATGCCTCCGGTATTAGGGCCGGTATCGCCTTCATCGCGCGCTTTGTGGTCTTGGCTGGACGCCATGGGCAGGATGTTTTCACCATCTACCATAACAATGAAGCTGGCTTCTTCGCCCGATAAAAACTCTTCGACAACTACACGACTGCCAGCTTCACCAAAGGCGTTACCAGCCAACATGTCTTCGACAGCGGCACAGGCTTCGGCTACCGTATCGGCCAAGATAACACCTTTGCCAGCGGCGAGACCGTCGGCCTTAACGACAATCGGGGCTCCCATCTGGTGGATATAGGCCAGGGCGGGTTCGATTTCTGTAAAGGTGGCATAGGCCGCCGTAGGGATTTGGTGGTTTTTCAGAAAATCTTTAGCGAAAGCTTTGGAGCCTTCTAGTTGCGCCGCGCCCTGGGTTGGGCCAAATATTACCTGTCCCGCGTCACGGAAAGTGTCCACTATGCCGGCTACCAAGGGTGCTTCTGGGCCAACGATGGTCAAGGCCACTGCATTAGCTTGGGCAAATGCTAGCAACCCATTGATGTCTAACACGTCCAAGGCGACGTTTTCCACCTTGGGCTCCAATGCCGAACCGGCATTGCCAGGTGCCACATAAACTGTGGATACAGCTTGGCTTTGTGCTGCTTGCCATGCCAAAGCGTGCTCACGGCCACCGCCGCCAATTATTAAAACCTTCATGGTAAAAAATCCTAAATGTACCAGAGCCAAAGCGCTCTGGTACTTAATAAATTAGTAGTGCTAATGTGATTTACTGATTAGTGTCTAAAATGACGCATGCCAGTAAATATCATGGTGATGTTGTGCTCATTAGCCGCAGCAATAATCTCATCATCACGCATCGAGCCGCCGGGCTGGATGATGGCGGTAATGCCTGCGGCGGCCGCGGCATCAATACCATCGCGGAACGGGAAGAAGGCATCAGAGGCCATCACTGAGCCGGCTACCTGCAGGTGCTCATCGCCTGCTTTAATGCCGGCGATCTTCGCGCTGTAGACGCGGCTCATTTGGCCTGCACCAACACCAATAGTCATTCCGTCATTGCAGTAAACAATGGCGTTAGACTTAACATATTTAGCCACTTTCCAAGCAAATTGTAGGTCAGTTAGCTCAGCCTCCGTGGGCATACGCTCAGAAACAATTTTTAGGTCGGCTTCGGCAATGGCGCCAAGGTCACGATCCTGCACTAGCATGCCACCCGTGACGCGCTTGTAGTCGAGTTCAGGGGTAGGATGTTGAGGTAGATCGCCGCACTCAAGTACACGTACATTTGGCTTTCTTGCTAGGGCTTGCTTAGCGGAAGTGCTGACACTAGGAGCAACAATTACTTCGACAAATTGACGGTCTATAATGCGTTGGGCCGTGCCTGCATCCAGTTCGCGGTTGAAAGCGATAATGCCGCCAAAAGCGGAAGTCGGATCGGTTTTGTAGGCCTTTTCATAGGCTTCCGTGATGTCTTCTGCAATAGCTACCCCACAAGGGTTGGCATGCTTAACAATAACGCAGGCTGGGTCCTGAAAGGTTTTAACACACTCTAGGGCAGCATCCGTATCGGCAATGTTGTTGTAAGACAACTCCTTACCTTGCAATTGCGCCGCCGTCGCCACGCTAGCTTCTTTGGGGTCGTGCTCAACGTAGAAAGCGGCATTTTGGTGTGGGTTCTCACCGTAACGCATATCCTGTACTTTCTTCAGTTGGGTATTAAAGGTGCGTGGGAATTGGGATTCTGGTTCCATTTGAGCGCCAAGGTAGTTGGCAATGACCCCATCATACATGGCAGTATGTTCAAAGGCTTTGCAGGCCAAATCAGTGCGGGTGGCTTGGCTGAGACCGCCATTTTGCTGTATTTCTGTTAGTACCGCGCTGTAGTCTTTGGCATTAACCACAATGGCTACCGCAGCGTTATTTTTGGCGGCAGAACGGACCATGGTAGGGCCACCAATATCAATGTTTTCGATTGCCATAGCCAGATCGCAGTCTTCCCGAGCAATGGTAGCCTGAAACGGATAAAGGTTAACAACTACTAGGTCGATTGCTTTAATGCCGTGCTCTTCCATTACCCCTTCATCGGTGCCACGGCGACCTAGAATGCCACCATGCACTTTCGGGTGTAGAGTTTTTACGCGGCCAGCCATCATTTCTGGGAAGCCGGTATAGTCAGATACTTCTACAGCCGCGATAGCATTGTCTTGAAGTAGTTTGTAGGTGCCGCCGGTGGACAGAATTTCTACACCTAGCTGGGTCAGTTGCTGGGCAAATTCGACAATACCGGTCTTGTCGGAAACACTGATAAGAGCACGAGTAATGGGTTGCTGGTCGGGCATTTTGGCGTCCTGTTTAAGGGGTTAAAAAGAGAGTTGGTTAAATGAGATTATATTGCTTTAGCTTCTTGCGTAAGGTGCCCCGGTTAAGTCCGAGTAAAGCTGCTGCTTTGGATTGGTTGTCACGAGTGTAATTCATCACACTGGCAAAAAGTGGCGCTTCTACTTCATGCATCACTAGTTCGTACAGGTCTGTTACTTGATGGCCATCTAGGTCTTTGAAGTAGGTTTCCATAGACTGCTCAACACTTTGGCGTAGAGTTTGGGTCGAGGTGCTGCCAGCTTCGTTGGGATTGGTGTTTGGGTTGTCTGTATTATTCATATTGTTGTACTAGGCGGCTTGATGGTTAGTTTGGTGGTGCAACTGTTGCTGCAGAAATGTCAGTTGTTCACTGGCCGTATTAAGTTGATTAAATAGCATACGGGCTTGTCGATCTGGTAAGTAGGCTGCCGCATGCTTGCGAGCAATGCGCGGCCCCATGGTAGCACCATAAAGTAGGTGGATACCGATTAAGTGCTGCTCAACAACTTGCCAGGTTGCCTCCGCAGAGGCAGGGGCAAGGTGCTCTTGGGTGCACAGAAAGTGATGTATCTGTTGGAATATCCAAGGATTGCCTTGGATGGCGCGACCGATCATTAGGCCATCCGCTTGAGTGTGTTGTAAGACGTGCTGAGCCTGTTCGGGTGTGCTGATGTCACCGTTAGCGATAACGGGGATGGTGACGGCTTGTTTAATGGCGGCAATGGTATCGAATTCAACTTCACCTTTAAAGGCGCATTGGCGTGTGCGGCCATGCACAGCCAGAGCGCTGATGCCGGCCGCTTCAGCAATTTTAGCGATATCAACGCCGTTGCGTTGTTGCGGGGAGCTACCAGTACGAATTTTTAGGGTCACCGGGACGTCAACCGCGTTAACCACAGCTTGCAGTATTTCAGCAACCAGTTGGGGTTGTGCTAGGAGAGCGGAGCCGGCGGCTTTTTTGAGTACTTTCTTCGCCGGACAACCCATGTTGATATCAACAATGTCAGCACCTAAGGCAACATTGGCTTGAGCCGCTTGGGCCATTGTCTGTGGGTCATTGCCGGCAATTTGTACACTGACCGGCCCTATGTCGTCGGCGTGTGGCAGACGCAGTTGTGATTTGCGGCTGTGCCAAAGTGATGTGTCTGATGTAAGCATTTCGGCGACGGCAAGGCCGGCACCCATATTGCGTAATAAGTTGCGCGTGGGTCGGTCAGTCAGGCCTGCCATAGGCGCCACCAGTAACCCATTGCTAAGCTTGTGTGGGCCAATTGAGAATCCATTGATTGCGTGTTGCAGGCTCATGGTCATTGATTCTTGCTGATGGTGTAAATTAAAGGATGCAAAAAAGCACCACAGGGAGGCACAAAATAGGTTATTTGGCGGCTTTAAACTAAGAGGCGAAAGTATAGCAATTGTACAAAATTTGTTCAATTGATCTAGGGGGCAATTTGAGTAATTGTTGGGTTTTTAAGTTGTCTATTGGGTCAACTATTAACCTAGATTGCTTGTCTGATTGATAGTAAAAGTAGCTCTTAGTAAAGTAATTGGAATAAGCCTAAGCTGCTTATAGTAAGCAGTCCAATACCCAAAATTTGGTGCACTTGGGCGGCTTGGCGAGTAAGTAAATAGTTGTGTGCTTTAAGTCCCATAATATGGCCAATGGCGGCCGGAATTATCAGTAGGCCAGCCCACTGCCACTGCAAGTCTACGCCGGCTATAACAAAAGCGGTAACTTTGATAATCACCAACATAAACCACAATACAAACAACGTGTCACGGTATGTTTGCTGTGGAATCTGGCGCATGGCTACGGCAGCAATGAGGGGGGCGCCAACCAAAGAGACGCCACTAAAATAGCCACCTAAAATCAGCAGCACCCTGTCGGCCCATAGGGAATCACTGGTAATGGTTTTTTGTAATACCCATTGCAGGGCGTAGAACATGGTAATGCCATAGATGATTATCACCATCCACTGGGCAGGAAGGCTAAGTAAGCCAATCACTCCGGCAAGTTTGGGTATGAGCATCCATTGCATGCTGGTCTTAATAAATGGCCAGTGAATGCGCTTAATTTTGTGGCTTGCAGTAATGAAGGAAAAGAATAGTAGGTGCAAGGCGATAATAGGAAGGAAGAATAGGGGCTCATCGGCGACCAAAAATAATAGGGGTAAAGACAAGGCCGCACCACCAAACCCCAAGCCGGCGCGTACAAATCCTGACCAAACAAAAATCAGGCTGATGGCGAGTAGTTGAAGGCTGGTGAATTGCATATTAGGTTAGTTAGCGTTTGTAGCCATCAATGCGCACCCATTCGTCTTTTTGGCTAACTGAGTGCATGTCAAACCAGGGTGTGTAGGCGGCGATTACGGCATCTGCTTGGTGCTCCAATATGCCTGATAGGGTGATAAGACCCTGACGCTTGGTTAGAGCCGATAATGCCGGGGCGAGCTCTATCAGTGGCCCAGCCAAGATATTGGCGAGCATGACGTCAACTGGATCTGACGGTGTGTTATGGGGTAGGTAAACAGGAATGCGTGCCGGTTCAATGTTGTTGCGTTGAGCATTGTCACTGGTGGCTACTAGGGCCTGCTCGTCGTTATCAACGCCCAATACGTGCTCGGCACCAAGCAAGAGCGCGGCAAGCCCCAAAATGCCGGAGCCGCAGCCATAGTCGATGGCGTGTTTGCCTTGCCAGTCTTGCTGTGCTATCCATTCCAGACACAGGGCTGTGGTGGGGTGGCTGCCAGTGCCAAAGGCCAGACCTGGGTCCAGCATCAGGTTGGCTGCGGAGGCATCGACTACGGGCTTCCAGCTTGGGCAGACCCATAGGCTTGGGCCAAATTGGACAGGTTCAAAGCGATCCATCCACTCTCGTTCCCAGTCTTTGTCTTCCAGGATTTCCAGTTTGTAGGGTGGGAATTCGGTGGCTGAGAATTGCTCGCGCCAGCCGTTTCGTAGGTGTGCTAGCAGGGCTTTGTCATCACTGTCAGCTGCAAATAGCCCCATCACTCTTGTGTCCTGCCACAAAGGTGTAGTGCCCTTGATTGGTTCAAACACTGGCTGGTCAGCACCATCAAGCATAGATACGGCACTGGCTCCGCAAAGGAGCAGCATGTCCTCGAGGGCTTCTGTATGTTGTGGATCTGTGTGTAAGGTAATTTGCATCCAGGGCATAATCGTACCTATGCTAGTAACGGGTATGATTTCACCGTGGAGCAACGGCAAAATCTCGACAAATAAAAAACGCCGTGATTAGAAAGCTAGGCACGGCGTTTACTGGTCAAAAGAGTGGCTTAAAGACCTAGCTTCTCTTCCAAATAGTGAATATTGACACCGCCAACCGCAAAGTTGGTATCACGCACTATATCCTTTTGTAACGGAATATTGGTTTTGATGCCATCGATAATCATCTCATCCAATGCCACTTCCATGCGCTTAAGAGCTTCTTCACGTGTGGGTGCATAGGTGATCACCTTGGCAATCATAGAGTCGTAAAATGGTGGGATCGAATAGCCGCTGTACAGGTGTGAGTCGACACGAACACCTAAACCACCAGGGGCATGGAATTGGTTGATTTTGCCAGGGCAAGGCAGAAAGCTAACCGGATCTTCAGCATTAATACGGCACTCAAAGGAATGGCCATTGATCTGCACATCTTCTTGCTTGATGGATAGCGGCTGGCCACTGGCAATTAACAATTGCTCTTTGATGATATCGATACCGGTGACCATCTCGGAAACTGGGTGTTCCACCTGTACACGGGTGTTCATTTCGATAAAGAAAAAACGGCCATTTTCGTACAGGAATTCAAACGTACCGGCGCCACGATAACCAATTTCTACACAAGCATCGGTACACGATTTGAGTACTTGGGCGCGTGCTTCAGGATCAATATGTGGTGCAGGTGCTTCTTCAACTACCTTCTGATGGCGGCGTTGCATCGAGCAGTCGCGATCGAACAAATGGATAGCGTTACCCTGACCATCGGCCAACACCTGAACTTCCACATGACGTGGATTTTCAAGGAACTTCTCCATGTAGACCGTATCATCACCAAAGGCGGCTTTAGACTCAGTTTTGGTAACAAAGATGGAGTTGATCAAAGCCGCTTCGCTATGCACGACACGCATACCTCGGCCACCACCACCAGCTGACGCCTTGATAATAACGGGGTAACCAATTTCTTTGGCAATGCGCATGGTGCGCTCGTTATCTTCGTCAAGAGGGCCGTTAGAGCCAGGTACGGTAGGAACTCCTGACTGCTGCATGGCAGCGATAGCGGCCACCTTGTCACCCATGATGCGGATGGTTTCGGCCTTTGGGCCGATAAAGGTAAAGCCACTGTTTTCGACCATTTCAGCAAAACCAGCATTTTCTGCCAAGAAACCATAGCCAGGGTGAATGCCTGTGGCGTCGGTCACTTCAGCGGCGCTGATGATGCGAGGGATATTAAGATAACTATCAGTGGAGGAGTTGGGGCCAATGCATACGGCTTCATCAGCTAGTCGCACATGCATCAAGTCCTTGTCCACCTTGGAATACACAGCCACGGTTTTGATGCCCAGTTCTTTGCAAGCGCGAAGGATACGTAGGGCAATCTCACCACGGTTGGCTATGACTACTTTTTTTAACATAAGGTTCTCCGGTTTAACCGACTATTATTAACCGATCGTAACCAAAACCTGGTCAAATTCGACTGCGTCGCCGTCTTCAACCAAAACGGCTGTGATGGTGCCTGACTTATCTGCTTCAATTTGATTCATCATCTTCATGGCTTCAACAATGCAGATTACATCACCTTCCTTCACGGATTGACCAACCTGAACGAATGGTGCGGCGCCTGGGGAAGGTGCACCGTAGAAAGTGCCTACCATGGGGGAAGTGACGGCATGTCCATCTATAACCGGGGCCGCAGCTACCGGAGCTGCAGCTGCAGGCGCTGCGACTGGTGCCGCGACTGGCGCTGGTGCGGCTTGCATTACAGGTGCCGCTATAACAGACGAGGCACGGCTGATGCGCACGGACTCTTCACCTTCCTTAATCTCGATTTCGTTGATGTCCGATTCTTCGAGTAGCTCGATGAGTTTTTTTACTTTGCGAATGTCCATGTTAGATCTCTTTTATTAACATATTGGATTAATTGTTGGATTGAATATGGCTAATAGCCGACTGCATGGCGTAGTTGTAGCCGGCTGGGCCTAGGCCCACGATGACGCCTTGGGCGACATCGCTGAAATAAGAGTGGTGCCGAAACGTCTCTCTTGCGTGTACATTGCTAATGTGTACTTCGATAAAAGGTAGATTGACAGATAATATCGCATCTCGCAGGGCAACACTGGTGTGAGTGAACGCGGCGGGGTTGATTATAATAAATTCAATACCAGCTTCGGGTGCTTCATGAATGGCTTCAATAAGGGCAACTTCGGCGTTGCTTTGCAGGCAGGTGACATCGAGACCGGCAGCTTCACCTAAGGCGGTGCACTGTTGTTCAATGTCACTCAAAGCTAGGTGGCCATAGATACCGGGCTCGCGCTTGCCTAACATATTAATGTTGGGGCCGTTCAGTAACAGAATTCTGGCCATGGCTCAATTCCCTGCGGAGTAGAATAGGATTGTAGAAACAAAAGCCACATAGTGAATGATATGTGGCTGAGCTTAGTTTAGCGCAAATGATGGCAAGATGGCAGAAATTTGCCGAAGTTTTTGCAAGTTTTTCATTCTTGATGTGGGTTGGGTTCATTTTCCCGATATCTTCATGGTTGCTGACTACTGTACTCATTATATTTGCGCTACTATGGTGTTGATTGTGAGTAAGTTGATATTTGGAGAGCAAGTATTGTATTCGTTTGCACGTTATGTTTTGTTTTTTGGGAGTCTATTGTTAGCGGCTTGTACGGGGGTACCAGTGGCACCTAACGATACGGAAAATAGCCAGTCTCCCGTTGCTGATGGGGTTCAGCCAAGGCAAAAGTTGGAATCCGAAATAGAGATAGAAAAAGAACCAGAACCAGAGCCAGAGCCAGAGCCAGAGCCAGAGCCAGAGCCAGAGCCAGAGCCAGAGCCAGAGCCAGAGCCAGAGCCAGAGCCAGAGCCAGAGCCAGAGCCAGAGCCAGA
>JAAERS010000332.1 GCA_024230095.1 Gammaproteobacteria bacterium
ACAACGTACTCAGCGCCACGATAGAGTTCTGTATGACCACGCTGACGCCCAAAGCCTTTAACTTCGGTTGCGGTAATGCCCTGCACACCAATATCAGCAACTGCCTGACGTACATCATCTAACTTGAAGGGCTTAATGATTGCTGTAATAAGTTTCATATTGTTCTTCCTGTCCTTACTGTGAAACAGCGCCCTGGAACTTGTTCCAGACATCTTTAACCGCAAAGTTATAGGTGGCACTCACAACCAGTTGGTTGTCATTTGAGTCATCTGTCGTATCAAAGGTTGCTGAATCATTGGTGTAGATATACTTAACGCCCAGGTCTATATCCTTCCAGTTCCAGCCATAACCAAGCTCTGCCCATTCACCCTCAGCATCGTTACTCCAGATGCCTATCAATGCATAGAAGCCATTGCGCTCGGCTTTAAGCTCATACACTTCGTAGTCAGGATTGTTCTCAGGTGCACCGTCTGTGGTCAGCACGCCCATATATTTACCGACTGCAACATCAAGTGAAAACGGACCCCAACCGGTGCCAAGATTAATTTCCTTATAGGTGTCATCAAACTCATCGTTATAGGTGTAAAGGGTTGCACCCAACGAATAACTGGCATCACCAAGGTCACCTTTAATGCCGCCGTAATAATCAATTTCCATGCCATTTTCGACCGATGCCACCCAGGTTCCTGCGTAATAGCCGATACTGCTGTCATCACCAAACTTGTCTTCCCAGTCAAGACCACCCTGGGCCGATGAATCACTCTGGTAAATGCCCCGGAAAACATATTCACTCTCCCAGCCAACATTACCGGTAAAATCTGCCTGTGCCGGAATGGCTATAGCAACCAAAACCAGCGCTGTCGCTGTAATCAATATTTGTTTCATGCTGTTCTTCCCCTAAATATTTATTGCTCTCTCCATAGAGAAAGCGGAATAATGACCTGATCCGACAATCAGGATACACAGATAAAGCAGGAAACGTGCCAAAATAGACTTTAGACAGGATTTCATGCACTTAGCTTTTTTGATGTATTGCACAGAAGTATTTATGCACCAATATAGATGCCCTGTTTGGCTACATGCATCCAAACAGGGCA
>JAAERS010000333.1 GCA_024230095.1 Gammaproteobacteria bacterium
AAAACCCAAGTCTTCATTAACGACAAAGTGTTCGGCTTTTGCTTTTAGTTTTGCTTTCGCAGTTGGTTTACCGTTTAGATAAGCCAATGAAGATAAAATATCTGACATGCTGTTCTTTTCGTGTTGGTGCTTACGCACTTTTAGTTATTAGGACCACCGCTTCACATGCGATGCCCTCTTTGCGACCAGTAAAACCTAAACGCTCAGTAGTCGTCGCTTTTACATTCACATTGCTAATGCTGGTTTCTAGGTCTTGAGCAATAGCTTGGCACATAGAGTCTATATGAGGGGCCATCTTTGGAGCTTGTGCCATGATAGTAATATCGGCATTACCAATCACGTAGCCTTGCTCTTTTACTCGACGGTAAACATCTTTCAGTAGTTCACGGCTATCCGCGCCTTTCCATTCATCGTCAGTGTCTGGGAAATGACGACCAATATCGCCCGCTGCAATTGAACCCAATAGAGCGTCACACAACGCATGAAGGGCAACATCACCGTCTGAGTGTGCAATAAGGCCTTGTTCATAAGGGACGCTCACACCACCAATAATTACCGGGCCTTCACCACCAAACTTATGTACATCAAAGCCATGGCCAATACGAATCATCATTATTCCTTAT
>JAAERS010000334.1 GCA_024230095.1 Gammaproteobacteria bacterium
CATTACTAAACTTACTTCCCGATCTG
The DNA here is from genome assembly GCA_024230095.1 of Gammaproteobacteria bacterium. Taxonomy (GTDB): domain Bacteria; phylum Pseudomonadota; class Gammaproteobacteria; order Pseudomonadales; family Balneatricaceae; genus Njordibacter. The sequence goes on from JAAERS010000334.1 coordinate 27, forward strand.
TGCGCCTACAACAATGGCGAGAATTCTGGTTCTACTATAGTGCTAGTAAAACTGCCGTGGCAGGTCTGGTATTTCTTATCGCTGTGGTGTTAATGGCTTTGTTTGCTGATGTCATCAGTCCACATTTACCTTCTGAACAATACCGAGAATTTGCCGAGTTACCACCGGCTTGGATGGAAGGAGGCCAAATGCGCTTTTTCCTAGGTACCGATTATGCTGGTAGAGACATGCTATCGCGCATCATCCATGGCTCTCGCTTATCTTTGATTGCTGGCTGTATCGTGGTGGTGATGTCCATGTCTATTGGCATTCTATTAGGCCTAATTGCTGGCTATAGAGGCGGCTGGTTAGAAACCATTATTATGCGCATCATGGATACCATCATGGCCGTGCCCGGCTTACTGATGGCGTTGGTATTGGTCGCTGTATTAGGGCCTGGTTTGCTCAATGCCATGGTGGCCATCGCTATCACTTACACACCCTCTTTTGTGCGCCTAACTAGAGCCTCAACGATTACCGAGTTGAATCGTGACTATGTCACAGCCAGCCGCGTCGCCGGGGCGGGGCCTGTACGCTTAATGTTCATCAGCATCCTACCTAACTGCATGGCACCATTGATTGTACAAGGCACTTTAAGCTTTTCCACGGCCATCCTTGATACTGCAGCCCTTGGCTTTTTGGGCATGGGCGCACGTGCACCGTTGCCTGAATGGGGCACCCTCATTGCCGAAAACCGTGACCTTATGTTAAGTGCACCATGGACTGTGACCTTTCCTGGTATTGCCATTTTGTTGGCCGTTCTGGCTATTAATTTAATGGGCGATGGCTTGCGTGATGCCCTAGACCCTAAGTTAAAGAGATCCTAACCATGAGCCTCTTGGATATTCGTAATTTGACAGTAGAATTTGCCACGGCTCATGGGGCTTTAAGAGCAGTAGATGGCATCAATTTACAACTCGATGAGGGTGAGATCGTTGCTATCGTGGGTGAATCTGGCTCAGGCAAATCAGTGGCCATGTTGGCACTAATGGGACTCTTGCCTTGGACCGCTAAAGTTACTGCTGATTGCATGCTCTTCGACAATCAAGACCTACTGCTTATGAGTCCTAAAAAACGGCGTAAAATCATAGGCAAAGACATCAGCATGATCTTCCAAGAGCCAATGACCAGCCTTAACCCATGCTTTACTGTCGGTTATCAAATTGCTGAGGTGTTAGCGCAACATTTTGGTGGTAGCCACCGTAGCCATCAAGAACGAACTATCGAACTCTTGCAACAGGTAGGCATTCCTGCCGCTGAAACGCGCTTAAAAGCCTATCCGCATCAGCTATCTGGTGGTATGTGTCAGCGCGTAATGATCGCCATGATGATTGCCTGCCAACCCAAATTGCTCATTGCTGACGAACCCACAACTGCTTTGGATGTAACCATTCAGGCACAAATACTAGACTTGCTAGTGGAGTTACAAAAGGCCAACGGTATGGCACTAGTGCTTATCACTCACGACATGGCCGTAGTCGCTGAGACAGCAGACAATGTGCTAGTTCAATATGCCGGCCAACAAGTAGAGCAAAGGCCAGTAAAAGCATTATTCAACAACCCCAGGCATCCCTATACCCAAGCCTTACTTGATGCACTGCCAGAGCGCAGTGAGGGGCAGCTACTGAATGCAATTCCGGGGGTGGTACCAGGCCAACTTGATCGTCCACAAGGGTGTTTATTTAACCCTCGCTGCGAGCTTGTGCAAGAACACTGTCGCCAACAACCTCCCAGCCATCAGGAGGGCATACTCTGTCACTATCCATTGCCACTCATTAATGACCCTGCACCAGCCTCAGGGGAAACTTTATCATGAAACAACCGTTAATCCAGGCCCGTGACCTGCACAAACACTACCCTATCAAAGCCGGATTTTTAAAGGCTGACCAATCTCTACATGCCCTCGCTGGTGCCAGTTTTGACCTATACCCTGGTCAAACTCTGGCCATCGTAGGGGAGTCAGGTTGTGGCAAATCGACCCTAGCTCGCATACTGACTTTAATTGAAGCACCCACCATAGGTCAGCTCACAATAGATGACATTGATGCTGGCACAAACATTAACAGTGCCACAAAAAAACGCTTACGCCAAACTGTACAAATGGTTTTTCAAGACCCGTTTGGCTCCCTAAACCCGCGTCAGACTATTGGCGCCATTTTGCAAGAGCCGCTATTAATTAACACTGACCTGAACGCCGCCCAACGCCAACAACAGGTATTGCAAATGATGGCCCGTGTAGGATTACGTGAAGAACACTACTACCGTTATCCACATATGTTTTCTGGCGGTCAGCGCCAACGAATTGCTATTGCCAGAGCTTTAGTTCTCAATCCTAAAGTGGTTATATTAGATGAGCCAGTATCGGCATTGGATGTGTCAATTCAAGCACAAGTATTGAATTTACTGATGGAGCTACAACAAGAACTCGATTTGGCCTATGTATTTATCTCCCATGACTTAAGTGTGGTTCAGCACATTGCCGATCAAGTATTGGTTATGTATTTGGGTAAACCCGTAGAGCATGGCCCCAGCAACGCCGTATTTGCAGAGCCACAGCATCCCTACACACAAGCCTTGCTGTCAGCCACACCGCACGCTAATACAGACCAAAAACAACAACGCATTAAACTCACTGGTGAATTGCCGTCGCCGCTAGACCCTCCCACTGGTTGCACTTTTCACCCACGCTGCCAACATGCCATGCCAGCTTGTAAAACCGATACACCAGACATGAAAGAGCGACACAACGAGATTAGTACATCCTGTTTAATGTATTAGATTCTGGCCTACCACAAGGCTATTCGGTACCATTACTAGCCTGTAATGATTGCCATAAGTGTGCCAATTTTATATTGGCATTATTGCGCCTTCGGTACACACGGATTTGCAGATCTATATGCCAAGCTTGGTCTCCAGAAATATGCAATAAGCCCTGATCAAGCTCGGTTTGGGCCAAACTCTGGGGTACCCAACCAAGACCAAAGCCTTGCTGAATAAGCGCCTTGCTATTGACCGCTTGGCTATTCTCATTGACCGCCACTAATTGGCTGGGAAAATCTGGCTCTACCTGACTGGCAATCACTTGCGCCAATAAAGTTTGGGGGTGATAGGCTATGTAAGGGATATAGCTTTGTTGTGAGCCCGCGGCTTTGGCCTTTAGTGTAAATAAAATCGTACCGTTAGCACCACCAGCACTCATTGGCAATAGCACATCATGGCCAAGGGTAACATACTCGACTTCTTGCTCGCTCAACTCGGCATCCAACAGCATATCCGCATGCCAATAAATCAACAACAAATCACACTGCCCTTGCAATAATGCCTGGCTATATTCATTGCCTAGCCAATTACAAGCGGCCAAATCAATGGTTAAATGGTCCTCACCCGCCAGAGTCTTTTGCAATTCTTGTCGCCATGTTGGCAAGAAGCTCAACAGCAAAGATTGACTGGTAGCCAACTTGATTTGCGCCTTTTGTTGCTGATCTATAGCAATGCACTCACTTTTGGTTTGCCTTAATTGCGTAGAAACCTGTTCGCAAGAACGCAAGAACACTTCTCCCGCGGCTGTTAGCTGCAAAGGCAGGCAATTTCGATCTATTAGCTGCACACCCACTTCTTCTTCGAGCAACTTAATACGACGACTGAACGTCGGTTGACTAACATGGCGCTCGTCTGCCGCACGAGAAAAATGCCGCGTCCGAGCCAGAGCACAAAAATCATCCAACCACCGCAATTCCATAGTACTAACGCCACCCTTGGTTAATTTCGTGACAAGCCACTTGATGATCAGCTACAACCTCTTGCAGTTGTGGTGATTGGTGGCGGCAAGCCTCAAAAGCGCGAGGGCAACGGTCTTGTAGACTGCAGCCCAAACGACTGGGAATACGATTGGGCACATCACCCACCAATTTGTGGTTATTGTTGGGGGGGGTATGAATTTGAGGTGATGCTGCCATTAACGCTTGCGTATAGGGGTGTTGAGGATCATTAAAAATCTGTTCACGACTAGCTATTTCGCAGATTTTACCTTCATACATAACGGCCACGCGATCTGCCATATGTTCAACGGCCGCTAAGTTATGGCTAAAAATTAGATATGTGAGTTGTTTCTGTTGCTGCAATTGCGCCAACAAATTAAGAATTTGTGCCTGAATAGACACATCCAACGCAGACAAGGGCTCATCCGCTACAACAAATTCTGGTTGTACCATCAATGCCCGAGCAATATTAACCCTCTGCCTTTGACCTCCCGATAGTTGGTGTGGGAAACGCTGCGCCAGCGAAGGGTCAATGCCCACCGCCGCGAGTTGGGCCAAAGCCTGCTCAATAGCAATGCTCCGATCTAATTGAGGGTGATGGTACATGACCGGTTCAACCAATACATGCATCACAGTCAGTCGTGGGTTCAGCGCTGTATAAGGATCCTGAAACACAATCTGCATACGCTGCCGATAGGCTTGGCGCGCCTTGCTGCTGAGATGACTAATAGCGCGGCCCTCATAGCCTATACTACCGGCATCTGGTTGCTCTATACCCATGACCAAGCGTGCCAGAGTTGACTTGCCACAGCCACTTTCACCGACCACACACAAGGTTTCACCTTTATAAATAGCCAAGTCCAAGCCGTCAATGGCGTTGATGTGGCTCCTTTGCTGCCTAAACCACAAGGCACTATTTTCATGAGGTGCTGAATAGGCTTTGTGTAAATTGCTTATATCAACCAATGTCTGTCTCATAACGTCAGCTCCGTATCAGGATCCAATTCAGCTGGACGTGCCAAGATATGACAACTTGCTTGGTGGGTGCCATGGGGCGCCATTAATGGGGCTTGTCGATAACAAATATCCTCGGCATGTTCACAGCGCTTGGCAAAGGAGCATTGCTGCTGCAACTCTTGAAGTTGGGGCATTTGGCCAGGAATTTGATACAACTGCTGGCCAGGCGAACTCATGTTGGGCAGCGCCTTTATCAAACCCTGAGTATAGGGATGTTGAGCGTCATTAATCAGCATCTTTGTAGGGCCTTGCTCTACGATTTGCCCTGCATACATAATTAAACATCGGTCACTAGCATGGGCAACAAGGCTCAAGTCGTGACTAATGATTAATAGTGCTACCCCATTATTGTTGCATAAATGACTTAACAACCTCATCACCTCGGCCTGCATGGTAACGTCTAAAGCACTGGTGGGCTCGTCAGCAATAATCAATGCTGGCTCCAATGCCAAGGCCATGGCTATGGTGGCGCGCTGCCTTTGCCCAGCCGAGAGCTGATGTGGGTATTGTTGCATACGTGTTTCGGGTGCTGGAATATGCACCTGACGTAATTTATGCAAAGCCACAATATGGGCTTCTTTGCGGCTAATATTGCGATGGCTCAAAATGCACTGGAGTAACTGTTGCTCAATGGTCAGACTGGGGTTCAGGTTGGTCATGGGATCTTGAAAGATCATGCCGATACGTCGCCCACGTATTTGCCTAAGCTGCTTACTATTGAGTTGGGTAAGCTCTTGCCTTTCAAACTCAACTCGACCTTTAAGTATGTGGGCACTTGATTCAAACAGCTGAATGATACTGGTGGCTAATAGTGACTTGCCAGCACCACTTTCACCCACTAAGGCGACACGTTCCCCCCGCCGAACTTGCAGGTTCACTCCTCGCAGCACATCAACATTAGGCTCATGTTGCCACCTAGACATGAAACTAACGTGCAGATCAGAGACTGTTAACAAGGGCTTACTCATGGTCTTTGGCCTATATTCTTGGGGTCCAAAGCGTCCCTGAGCCAGTCAGCAATTAAATTAATGCTAAGCAGCAGTAAAACCAGAGCCAGACCGGGCAACAGCGCGATCCACCAAAGGCCACTGAGCATATATTCAAATCCAGAACCAATCAAACCACCCAGAGATGGATTAGCATAGGGCATGCCGATGCCCAAGAATGACAAGGCGGCCTCTGCCAAGATCACGTAGGCCACTTGTAAGCTGGCAATCACCAATAGTGGCGACAGTGTATTGGGCAAGATATGAGACAGCATAATGTGGCGACTACGATAACCCAAAACCTGCGCCGCCAGCACATAGTCTTTATGTTTTTCGGCCAAGACACTGGCTCGCACCGTTCTGGCATATTGAGGCCAGTCCGCTATACCCAACACCAAAATCAACAACCAAGGAGACCAGGTATGATAATCTTGGGCACCAAGGGCCGCTTGTGTGATAGCCAATACCAAAATCGCTAGCATCAGACTAGAAAAAGTGAGCTGAAAATCGGCCATACCCATGACCATTCGGTCTATCCAGCCACCAAAATAGCCACTACTTAAGCCCAACAATGTACCTATAGTAAATTGCACCGCCACGGCCCAAAAACCAACCCACAAAGAGGTTCTCAAGCCGTATAGAATACTACTCAACAAATCCCTGCCCAAACCGTCAGTGCCTAACACAAAGCGGCTATCACTTTGTCCGTGCCAAAAAGGTGGTAGTTCTGCATCCATGATATTTTGTTGTTGCAGGTTGGTCGGATCAAAAGGGCTTATCCACGGCGCCAGAAGTGCCAGTATGGTCAACAGCAACAGCACAATAGAACTGACTAGCACCACCTTATTGGTTTTTAACTGTAACCACAGTTGATTGCGCCGGTAGCGACGCCAGACATAATGACCATGATATCTTGATGTATTCATGGCGCCTTCAAACCTGATTTGCTAGCAACGCCTTGGTCTCTAAGCCAAGGGGAAAGATAGGGATTAAACAGGCCATAAGCAAGATCAGCTAAAGCGCTAAACAACAAAAACATGGCACTCACTAAAATCAAATAAGCCGCCACTAGCGAGCCATCACTGCGCACGATAGCTTGCATAAATAAAGTACCCACTCCCGGCCACTGAAACAAGCTTTCTGCGACCAAGGTGTAAGCCATTGTAGTGCCAAGCTGTAAGCTTGCCATGGTTATAATTGGCAAGATAGCATTGCGCAAACCATAGCTCAGCCAAATACGCCACGGTGCAATACCCATGGCCTGGGCAAATCTCACAGGGTTGCTATTCATCACCTGCATTAACTCAGCCCTTAATAAGCGCAGAAATAAAGGTAACATGGCCAAGCTCAAAGCAACCGCTGGCATTATAATATGTTGCCAGCCAGAAACGGACAATAGGCCACTGTCCCAAAATCCCAACCGGATTACTTGACCACGACCAAAAGCCGGCAACCAATTCAATTCAACAGCAAACAAAAACACCATTAAACTACCAGTCAAAAATACCGGCACAGATATGCCCAACAAGCTAAACGCCATCACCCCGCGGGCTAACTTATGTTGCGGCACTATGGCCGTATAAAAGCCTAGGGGCAAGGCCAATAGCGCCACCAAGATACTAGCAACAAGCACGAGTTCAAAAGTGGCTGGTAATTTCTGCAATATAACGTGCAAATTAGGCTCATGATAAAATTGGGAGCGACCAAAATCACCTTCTAACAAACGACCTAAATATTGTCCCAAATCCATATGTAAGGTTTGTTGAGGACTTATCAGACCTAGCACCCAGTAACTCACAACCGCCACGGTCAACAACACCAAACAGCTGGTCAGCATACGTTGCAATAGTTTAATCACATGGTTCATCATAGAGCTACAACTAAGTCTGCAAGGTAAGGAATGTTGCCGATGGTCAGTACATCACCAATGTTAATACCCTCTCGGCTAGCCCAAGCCAAATGTTGCCAATGCAAGGGCACAAAAGCCGCTTCTTGGTAGATAATATGTTCTACCTGCTGCAGCATTATTTTACGTTTTTCTGGGTCGGTTTGTTTGGCACTGGCCAGCACCAAGCGATCCACTTCGGGATTACAATAGTGGCCACCATTATAACGTCCATAGCCACTGTCACTATTGCGACATAACACCAGGAACTCACTAATGTTAGCGGAGTCCTCTGTATCAGCGTGCCAACCCAGCATCATTAAATCGGCACCGCCGTTATCATATTTCTTCCAATACTGGGCTTTGGGCATAGTGACAAGCTCAACTTCAATGTTGATTTTAGCCAGCATTACGGCAATCGCTTGAGCTATTTTTGCATCATTAACATAACGGTTATTAGGCGCAATCATGCTTAGTTTAAAGCCACTAGCATAGCCCGCTTCACGCATTAATTGCAGAGCTAATTGCAAATCAAATCTGGGTGCTAAAGAAGGCAAATGTCCAACATAACCAGGCGGGCTTTGCTGTCCTGCCGGTGTGGCAAAGCCTCGCATTATTTTGCTGGCTATGCCTTTGTTATTAATGGCATGAATAATAGCCTGACGTACACGCTGATCACGCAGTTCGATACGTGCACTTTGATTCATTTGCAAACTAATTAAGCGTGCACCAGTGCGCGTAAATAGCTGCATGCCAGCCTGCTTTTGAATACGGTAATGGTCTATTGGCGGTACTGGGGCAATAAGATCCAGATCACCAGCCAACAGGGCTGCGCTGCGTGTGGCGCTATCGTGAATAGGGGTGAGACTTATTTGTTGTACATTGCCCGGTGAAGCATGATCCCAGTATTCGGCCCGGCGCTGCAATTGCAAATGCACGCCTTGCTGGCGGTGAACAACGTTATAAGGGCCCGTGCCTGATGCATGTTTTGAAGCGTAGGAATGGCCATGTTTTTCTATCGCATCTTTGGCTTTTTGGTGCTCGTCAAAACCGCTATAAAATTGGCTATCCATCACATACAGTTGTACCGCTATATTTTCTAGTAATGCATAGGGCTGATCAGTAATCAGATCGACTGTGTGTGAATCAATCACCCGAGCATGACTGACAGGTTGAAATATGGCTTTATAATCGGCACTTGTCTTGGCTCTCTGCAAGCTCCACTTTACATCCAGCGCGGTCATCGGGTTGCCACTGCTAAACCGCACCCCTTTACGTAAGTTCAAACGTAAAGTATAAGCATCGATACGTTGCCAAGAGGTGGCCAAACGCCCTTCCAACTGCTGATCAATAGTCCAGCGTACAAGGGGATCAAACAACAAGTGGGATAATTGCGTGCTGCCACCAGAAAGTTGTTCAAATGGATCAAGAGACACTGGGTCAGCATCGTATGCCACACGCAATGACTGTGCATTTGCCCAGCTGCTCAGCAAGCAAATGACCACGATCAGTAGATGGCGCTGCAAAGAAATAAACATCACTTCACTATAGGTTGTACACTAAAAGTAACACTCTAGGCGTTAACCTAGCTCGCTGCAATCGAAAAAACGCATAGCCCCTGCTGAAGAGCAGCAGAATAGACTTGTAACATGACTAATGGGGTTGCTTGGGCGTGGCTTGGCGCATACCACCCACTGGTCGTTAACACCTCATGGATGCGAAGTTTTGACAGGCTTCTAGGGGCTACACGGCTATTACTTTAGCGACAGGTAGAAGGACACAATGCAGACATTATCTGGGCATACGCCCAGATAATAAAGAACACCTTATTTGACGCTGTTGAGCGTACTAAAACCTAGTTTGAATGATTAAGTGTCACGGCGCCAACAGTGGATTCCATCGATACAATATCTGGGTTGGCCATACGTTTATCCCTAGCCGCATCCGCTTTTGCCATTGCAGCTTCGCTCTCATATAAAGACACAGCCAGTAGTTTATTGCCGTCACATTGACAACCAATAAGCTGTTGCGCCGTTGGGAATTCACTGACAGCATTGGCTTGATAGGATTGTGCCGCTTTATCAGCCGCTTCCTGAGACGTGAAGGTAACTACGGTAACTCTTGCTATTGACATAATAATCTCCGTTAAATTAAAGGTGTGTTTACCCTAGATTACCGGTGCACCCTTGACCGGTCATGGGCATCATCTCGCCATCAGCAGAACCGATATACAAACATCCATTTCAATAGCGTATCTTCCTATGATTGGACTCCATGACGAACTATGATTACCAAATAGCTCCCCATTAACGGGGATACATACAGCATACTATTGAGTCAAAGCCTACGGCTAGTCCAAAAACTGTACTGGTACTAAGTGCCTGAAGATCATAGAGTTATTGAAGCATAGTCAGTGGTTTTGCAGCTCTGATGCGCCGTAATTCACCCCACTGCTGAGTCCCAGACCATGCTTCTGGCAATAGGCATCGGAC
>JAAERS010000335.1 GCA_024230095.1 Gammaproteobacteria bacterium
CATTGCCAAGCACCTAATAACGAAGCCTCACCCATTTGGGTGGGGCTTTTTTATGGCTGGCATTTGGGTGATGATGGGCGCCGTATCGCGCGCAGCTAGGTTGGCCGGCGGCCAAGGATTAGACTGAATACATGTTATACTGGGCGTTGCAATATCATGGATAATTCAGCTTGCTAGAACCCACACTACAATTTATAGCCATCACCCTAGCCCTAGAAGTGACGCCAGGGCCTGCCGTGTTATTTATTTTATATCAATCCGCTTTTGGCTTCCGCTATGCCCTGATGGGGGTACTAGGCCTAATGACAGCCAATGTTATTTGGATTAGCCTGGTCGCCACGGGTTTGGGATTGTTATTGGTGGGCACGCCATGGTTGTTTGCAACCGTGCGTTATCTGGGCGCTTTGTACCTCGCTTATTTAGGTTATCGCATCGCGCGCTATGGTATTGGCAGGCCTAAAGCCGTTGATGGCAAGCAGAAAAAAAGCTATTTGTTGACCTACCAGCAAGGCATCATGACCTCCTTGTCAAACCCCAAGGCGGTACTATTTTTCTTGGCTTTATTGCCCCAATTTGTCCGTACAGAAAGTTTTGTTGCCGATCTGCTTTACTTTGGTGGCATTAAAATCTCGATTTTATTTGTCGTTATGGGTAGCTTTGGCCTATTAGGAAAACAGGTGTTCAACCGCCTTATGGGTTCTGGTGGCGCCACATGGCTTTTTCGTGCACTAGGAGTGGGCATTGTCGCGGCCGCTTATGGTGTAGCCTTTAGCGGCACTTAGACCATGTCTATGTGCCTAGTTATACAGTGGCTCATCACGGCTAGCCAGATACAGCCATAGCGCCGATAACAGCATACACCCGCCAACAAACCAAAAGGCAACGAGCAGCTGGCCACTAACTAAGGAGACAACACCAATGCACAGAGCACCAACAGCATAACCAAAGTCACGCCAAAAACGATAGATTCCAATGGCTCTGGCCCGCCAGTTTGGGGCGCTGTGATCCACGATTGCGGCCGACAGGTTTGGATACAGTAAGGCCATGCCAAAGCCAGTGGTAACAGCACTAAAAGACCACCAGAGGGCATTGTTATAGGCCGGTAGCAGCAGCGCACCCATGCCACAAATTACCATGCCGGCCACGTTGAGCCGTTTACGCCCAAGTTTATCAGACCAGTGTCCGGTGAATAATTGGCCAATACCCCAAGTAAGGCCGTAGAGGGAGATAACCCAACCCGCTAATTCTAAATCATGGCTAGCTTGGTATAAGTAGATGGGCCATATTATCCACACTAGGGCATCGACAAATTTTTCCACACATCCGGCTTGTACAACCGCTGTAAGGTGGCGGTTGCCACCACTCATCATCGTAAAAACTTGGCCAAGTGAAAGTGGGTTCTGAGGTGTTTGATCATGGTGCAAAGTCAACCATAGTTGACTTTCATGTACGAAAAAGAAAGAAAGTACGAAGGCGCACAATACGATAAAGGTGCCTATGTAAAGCAGGCTGTCACGCATACCGAACCAGTTAACAGCATAAGCTGTTAACAAGCCGCCTATGGCCACACCTAGATAGCCGGCAAATTCATTGAGACCAATGGTAAGCCCGCGCTCATTGGCATGAGTGATGTCCAATTTGGCTGTTTGTGTCATGGACCAGCATAAACCTTGATTAAAACCCAATAGCACCATGGCAAAGATAATCCAGTTCCACGAAGGTGCATACCAAATTAACCAAGGCACGGGTAAGCCAAAAAGCCAGCCCATTAGATGAACGGGCTTACGACCTAAGTGCTCGGCCCAATAACCGGCAAGAAAATTGAGACTACCCTTAACGATGCCAAAGGCGATGACGAAGGTGCTTAAAAATAGATAAGAATCCGCAGCAATTGCGTACTCTTGGTCGGCCAGAGCAGGTATAGCAACGCGCGTGATGCCAAGGGTGAGGCCAACAAACAGCACCTGCATGAGCCAATGAAACACTTGAGTTTGATTATGTTTGATGCCGAGTTGCATGGCCATAGAAACCTGAAATCAATGTGGCATGGTAGCACGAAAAAATTATAGTGGCTGAGGCTCGTCAAGATTAAATGGTAATAAACCATGACCTGCGCCAACCATAGGCTTATAATGACGGTGAAGCCATAGCAGGATAGACCTATGTATTTTGATGATTTGTACTACCCTTTAGCGGAAATGACGGACTGGCAAAAAACGGCTTTTGCGGCAGCTGTTACAGAACGCATTTTTCCACATTTTGCGCTATATGATGAGTTATTGGAATATAATAACGTTGCTGTAGCGCGTAATGCTCTGGATAAGGTCTGGGACAAAATCAGTGCCCGAGGCAGTTGCAATCCAGAGTCGCAGATTGCCAAGATAGAAGCGATTGTTCATAGTGAAGAAGACACCAGTTTTGGTGCCGGCTTGGCCTTTGACGCGCTAGTGGCCGTGATGGTTACTTTGCACTGCTTAGAGGAAGCCAGCGTGGAGGACGCCTCTGGTGTTGCTCACTTATCGAGAGAAAGTATTGCCAAGTATCTGGAGCTGCATGCGGAAGAAGAATTTAACGAAGAAGACCTTATTCGTTATATTTCTACCCATGAATTGATGGCGCAAGAGCTGAACTTCCAAGTAGAAGTAATGCAAAAGCTACAGGATATGCGCACACCCAAGGCCGCACAGCTAGATGCCATCAAGGCGATGGCTCAGGCTAATGGCGTGAGCAACATTGGCATTAGTCTGGAGCGTTAGTAGTGAGCGCTTCAATCTGGCGTCGTTATAAATGGTGGTGGGCGGCCACTATTGGTCTGGTGGTTTGTTACGGTTTATTAAAAACCTACCAGGCGGATCTCAATACCAACCTCAATATGGAAGCGGATCAAGCTAGCGCAGTAGGCGCCAGTTATGGACTAAACCATAATCAGCAAGCCTGTATGGATAAATCACTGCGTGACATACAAGGCTGTAATAGCTTTGCTTGTGGGGTGCTCGCTGGTCGCTTTATTAAAGCGTGTTTGGAAAATGCACCATCAAGTGTGGGTTTTTGTGAGGATGTGCCTGCTTTTACCGTAGAAAAAGATCGCGATACCAAAGAATGGCTGCGCGATATTTGTTTTGAACAACCGGAAACCAACACTTGTTATTTGGTACGACGTCAGCAGCAACAAATCTGCAGTAGCTAATGGCCAATTTCGATCACAATTTTTCCCTGAGTGTGGCCACTGCGGCTTAGGTCCATGGCCTCGTTAAGCTGATCGAGGGTAAAGGTGCGATCCAGCACAACCTGAATTTTACCCTCGGCAACGGATTTGACGAGGGTCCTTAGCTGGTTACCATTTGGTTTGGCAAGTATACCCCGAGCCACCTTGCCCATTTTGCTGGCTGCTGCGATCACAGATTCGGCGGTTACTGAAGGCAACGTCACCATAAGGCCGTCTTGGCTTAAGGCACTTAGGCTAGCGGTGCCGATGTCACCACCAATGCCATCGATGATTAAATCAAACTCGCCTGCCTTATCAAGATGGCCAGGCCGGTTGTAGTCGTAACACTGGTTGGCACCTAATGAGCTGAGCAACTCATGGCGTGGGGCTGAGGCCGTGGTAGCGACATACTTGGCGCCTTGTAGCTTGGCTATTTGTATAGCGAGGTGGCCAACGCCACCGGCACCTGCCAAAACGAGAACGCGCTTACCTTGCAGATCATAACCACCAAGGGCTAATGCTTGCCAAGCGGTCATACCCGCCAAGGGAATGGCGCCAGCTTCGATATAGGAAACCCGGTCTGGCTTGGGTGCAATATGCTTCATTTCAGCCACCACATATTCTGCAAAACAGCGTCCGGGCAAAAATCCCAATACTGCATCACCCGGGCTGTAGGCTCTCACATGCTCGCCAACAGCCTCAATGACGCCGGCGCATTCCCGGCCCAATGCAATGGGTAAATTGCCTAGCTGGGCCGCACGGCCCCCTCCTGTGCCTGTTTTCCAGTCTATGGGGTTGATGCCGGCGGCAATATTGCGGATTAATACCTGCCCCGGGCCTGGTTGCGGTTTGGCGATGTCGCCCAATTCAAACCTGGCGGGCGTAGCAAAAGCGTGCAATAACATGGCTTGCATAGTAAATCCTTGGTGGCGGGCCTTGGTAAAGCTACAATATACTCACTGAACGTCAATTTAGGAAATCTGCTTCACATGGATATCAGCAAAGGATTCATCTACTTAGCCAAGGGCGCGCGTTTACTCACCCATAAAGAATTACGATTATTTGTTTTCTTGCCCTTATTGGTCAATGTCCTGCTGTTTGGTTTAGGTATAGGACTGGTGTTTGTTTACGTTGGAGGCTGGGTAGATGCCTCGGTGGCGACTTTACCGGATTGGTTAGCCTGGTCGGCTTGGCTGCTGTGGTTGGTGTTGACCTTGTTGTTAGCTATGGGCGTCTTTTGGGGCTTTAATATCATTGCCAACTTGATAGCGGCTCCCTTTAATGGCTTATTGGCAGAAAAGACCCAGATGTTGCTTACTGGTTGCCCTGTTGATGGAGGCGGTTGGGATGACTTTTTGCGCTTACTGCCTAGTGCTTTAGGGCGTGAAGTGAGCAAGCTACTCTATTACTTGCCCAGAGTCATCATATTGTTTGTCGTGGGCTTTATACCGGGTATGCAGTTGTTTATGCCATGGTTATGGCTCGCCTTTGCTGCGTGGATGATGGCCATACAATACGTGGATTACCCGATGGATAATAACCGCATTAGCTTTGCCAATATGAAGCGTCGGCTACGCCAGCGTAAGTTGCTGCATTTATCCTTTGGTAGTGGTGTTAGCTTGTTACTATTGCTGCCGTTGATTAATTTCTTTGTGATGCCCATTGCCGTGGTAGGGGCAACGATTCTGTGGGTAGAAGAGCATCAATAGAATCAGAAATTTGGGTTGAAACAGAGAAAATAGTGGGTAACCCTAGCCTATAATCCATACTCAGCGACTAGGCCTAGCCATACGGCTAAGGAGGCCCAGTGGTTGTTGAGAAAAGCACGAAAACAAGAATCACGCTCGCGAGAACGGGTGATGTAGGCTTGGTAAACAAACAATATGGCCATGACAGTAAGACCAGTATGGAAGGGCCAGCCCAAGTTTTGTATATGGCCGACAGAAACCAATAGGGTCAAGGTGAGTAGTTGTAAGATGCCAATAATAGTGCGGTCCCACGATGCGAATAAAACCGCTGTGGACTTTATGCCAATTTTCAAATCATCGTTGCGATCGACCATGGCGTAGTAGGTATCATAGGCAACGGTCATCAGTACCGCTGCTGCAAAAGTTAGCCAAGCTATGTATGGCACATGCCCTGATTGGGCGCTAAAGGCCATGGGAATGGCCCAACTAAAGGCTAAGCCTAAAACCAGTTGGGGCCAATGGGTATAGCGCTTCATAAATGGGTAGCTAGTGGCCAAGATAACGGCGAAAAAGGACAGTTTGATGGTGAGAGGGTCAGTAAAAAGTACCAGAATAAAGGCACTAATGCAGAGCCCCAAAAACAGCATCAAGGCTTGCTGCGCTGAAATGGTGCCAGTCGCCAAGGGACGGTCTTTGGTGCGTGCAACGTGACGGTCAACCTTGCGGTCAGCATAATCATTGATGACACAGCCAGCGGCACGCATCAGATAAACACCGGCAATGAAAATGATCAATAGGTCCAAGCGTGGCATACCCTCGGCGGCCAACCATAGACCCCACAGGGTAGGCCACAATAAGAGGTAGGTGCCAATGGGCTTATCAAGGCGCATAAGTTGTTTGTAGGCTGGCCAGTTTTGCAGCAAAGACATGGTACACTTGGAGTTAAAAATAATTGCGGCTATGCTACCACAAGCCACCTATAAAGCCGACTTGCCATGACCATAAAAATTCTTTTCGTCTGTACCGGAAATACCTGCCGATCACAAATGGCAGAAGCCCTTGCTGGCAACTTAATTAAACAAGCCCGATGGCCTTTAAAGGTTATTTCAGCAGGTACTAGCGCCAACAAAGTCCGTGAAACCACCCCGGAAGCCGTGACCGTATTATCGCGGGCTGGCATCCATTGGCAGGGGCGCAGTCAGCCATTAACAAAGCAACTATTAAGTCAGACTGATGTCGTTTGGGCCATGACGCAAACCCATATTCAACGAATTGATGATTTGTTAATAGGGGTCAGCGAGTCACGCCGGCCGCACATTTCGCTGTTGGCTCCGGAGCAGGAGTTAGCGGATCCTTTGGGATGCGGTATGGCAGCCTACGAAGCATTATATGACACCCTGTGCCAGCTATTACCGCTTCGATTGCAGACATTGCTTGACGCTTAGCCTGCTCGGGCGACGGCTTCCATGGGCGGCATAAACACCTCGGTAACCAGTATGCCCTTGCTATCCAGATGGAAAACGGAACGTCGAGCCCAGTGCTGTAGTGGGCTATCCACCCGCTTTAAGCAAGCTACTTGTAGGGGGCCGCGGTGCATGTTGTGGTGTTTAAAAAGCAAGGCTCCAAGGGGTTTATTCCCGATATCTTTATAGATTCGCAAAGGACCTTCCAAGGTGCTAAAAGGAATAATACTGCGCGCACAAACCCAAACCTGCCCATGGCAAAGTAGCTCCACTTCTCGGATAATAGCCTTCTGTCGTGGTAGCAGGCCTAAGGCTTGGGCTTCGGACTGATTGGGTATGCCTGGGCAATTGCGTACTACGCGTACCGCAAAGTCACCTTGACTAGCTTGTATCAGGCGCTGCGTAAGGGACCCCTTGTCATGCAGCAGCTTTTGCCACAAGCGCGGCACACGAAAACTCATGGCGCGAGCATAACTGTGCCATATAGTTGGGTAAGCGGGTTGGTTGTGAACCAGATGAATAGGCACTAGCAGCCTGTGAATAAGAAATAATAGAGGAGTATATTGTATCAATAAATCCACCACTAAGGCAGCTAACATTGATATTGAGAAAGTGATCTTAGACACGCAAAGTTGGCTTAAGAACATGGTGGTGGGCCTGAATCTATGCCCCTTTTCCCACCCAGTAGTAGCCAAGGGGCAGGTGCATTATGCCGTTGCCACAGGCACCGATGACGGGCACTTGAAGCAGTTTTACGTTACGCAGTTGCAATATCTGCTAGCCAAGGACGAGCAACAAGTGGCCACCAGTTTGCTGATGTTTCCCCAAGGCTTGCATGATTTTGATGAATTTTTAGATGTGTTGGCCTGGTTTGAAGACCTACTTGAGCACGTAGAGTTGGACCAACATATTCAATTGGCGTCTTTTCATCCACACTATCAATTTCATGGTGTGCCTGCCGGCGATTTAAGCCACTTTACCAATCGAGCGCCTTACCCCACTATCCATTTAATTCGGCAAGCACAAATGAGCAAGGTGTTAGAACGTATTGAGGATCCGCAACAAATTTATATGGACAACATAGCTTGTCTTGAAGAATTGGGTCGTGATCGTGTCGAGGCCATGTGCCCTTGGGGTAAGAATTAGATACAAAGGGACACAGGCCGTGCCTAGTTGTTAAGGATTAACTGGTTAAGATGATAGTGTTCATCAAGCCATTGGCCAATGACATTAGTTGCACATAGGTGATGGGCATAGTGCATGTGCAGGCAGCGAATTTGGTGCCAGTCCCGCAGGCCACCAATACCATAGCTGTTGAACAGTTCAGTAAAACCACGATCCTGCAGTTGTTGTTTATGATCTGGGGTGCAGTTATCCCAGCGCGCCTGCACATAGGCGCGCTGGTTGGCTTGATAGGAGGTCATAAGACCCTCATCCTCTTGCAGAAGTTGTTCTAACTGCTTCACCAAGCCTTGGGTTTCTAGCTGGCTAATAGCCTTGTGTAGGTCTTTGGAGCATAACCAGTACAGCGTTGGAAATAGCTTATCATCAACCATGGGAGCCATGCGTAGCACTACCGGTACGCCGCTATCAGTTGCATGAGCAATGGCCATTAAACCGTGTGGCTCACGGTTAATTTGCTGGCGAATAATATCAAGTTGTGCAGTGCTGATTGACATAGGGGTTAATCCTGTAAAGAGTTGCGAAGGTCAAAACCGCCCGTATGAAGCCATACTATCCTGCCGCTGCCGAGGTGGCCACTGTTTGCCATGTCACGCAGATGCCACCACACCTTGGCATTGTACACAGGATCCAGTGGGATATTGGTAGCGGAGGTGAATGCATATTGCGCCTGGCGCAGTTCATCGGTCTCTTTGGCAAAGCCTCCAAATGTAGTCTCATCAAACCATTGACAGCTAATGCCTTTGTCTTGGGCAAGCTGTTGGGTGTGGCGAGCTTCACGATGGGAGCCCCTGACCGCGCTAACAATGTGCACGTGAGTCGGGCAATGCATGGGCATGGCAGCAAGTAAGCCTCTTGCTGTACCCCCAGTGCCTGCGGCCAGCCATAGTTGATCAGGTTGGCCCTGAACAAGGAGCTCTTGCCATAGCTCGGCGCAGCCAAGGCGGTTGTGGGGGCCGCTGCCGCCTTCTGGCAAAATTTGCACTGAGTCAGGCAGCTGCCATTGCTGCCGTTGTAGCCTGTTGGGCTGCCAATCGTGCTCTCTTAACTGGCGAAATTCTGAACGCGTTATGAAAATCAGCTTCACTCCTAGCCCAGTGCAGTAGCGTAGCACAGCCGAACTGCGAGAATTGAGCTCATTACCCCGTACGATAAAGGTTGCCCTGTGTTGGCAATCGCTGAGAACCTTCGCCGCAGCGGCAAGGTGGTTGCTGTGTGCGCCCCCATAGCTGACAATATGAGAGGGTGCGGCAATTGCGTCGATATAACCGGCTAGCTTGCGCCATTTATTGCCACTAACCACAGCATCGATCAGGTCGTCGCGTTTCATCCATAGGTCTACCTCAGGCAGCAGATGCAATGGTTGCAATGGTGTGGGTAAGGATGGCTGTAGAGACAAAAGGTATTAGCAGGTTGATATAACAAGGCAACCATTATAGCTTGAAATGGGTAATATAAGTTTAATCTAATTGGGTAATACAAATAAAAAAGCCCATGCATCGTTGCACGGGCTTTAATGGCTAAGACGACTGACTAGTGGCCTAGGATCTGGCTCAAGAAGAGCTTGGTACGCTCATGTTGTGGATTATCAAAGAACGCGTTAGGTTCGTTTTGTTCGATGATTTCACCTTCGTCCATGAAGATAACACGGTCAGCAACCTGCTTGGCAAAGCCCATTTCATGGGTCACGCAGATCATGGTCATGCCCTCCTCGGCAAGCTGTACCATGGTGTCTAGCACTTCTTTGATCATTTCCGGGTCAAGGGCAGAAGTGGGTTCATCAAACAACATGATGTTGGGTTTCATGCACAAAGAGCGAGCAATGGCCACACGCTGTTGTTGACCACCAGATAGCTGACCTGGATACTTGTTCGCCTGATCTGGAATCTTCACGCGCTCTAGGTAGTGCATGGCTATTTCCTCGGCTTCTTTTTTCGGCATCTTACGCACCCAAATAGGCGCTAAGGTGCAGTTTTCCAGAATTGTCAGGTGAGGGAACAGGTTAAAGTGCTGGAAGCACATGCCGACCTCACGACGCACCGCGTCGATGTTCTTCAGGTCGTTAGTAAGTTCAACACCATCAACAATAATATCACCTTGCTGGTGCTCTTCTAAGCGGTTGATGCAGCGGATCATGGTGGACTTGCCGCTACCAGATGGACCACAAACAACGATTTTTTCGCCTTTACGGACTTCCAGATTAATGTCCTTTAAGACGTGAAAATCACCATACCACTTGTGCATGCTGTTGATTTCTATGCAAATATCATTGCTGGTGTTAGTTTGTGTTTCTGACATAATTGAGAAACCTCGGTTGTAATTATCGATTGTGGCCAGTATGTAACTTGTTCTCCAAATACAGGGAGTAACGAGACATACTAAAGCACGAAATAAAGAAGAATACGGCAACAAACATATATACTTCGCTAGATAGGCCCAACCAATCAGGGTGGGCTACAGAGGCTCGGCCTATACCTAAGGGGTCGAGCAAGCCAATGATGATCACCAAGGTGGTGTCTTTATAGAGGCCGATAAAGGTGTTCACGATGCCTGGAATGGATATCTTCAATGCTTGCGGCAATATGATAAAGCGCATGGCCTGGGCATAGTTCAAACCCAGCGATTCAGCAGCTTCTAGCTGCCCTTTTGGCAAGGCCTGCAAGCCGCCACGAATCACCTCGGCCATATAAGCCGAAGCAAATAGGGTTACCATGATCAATACTCTAAGCAACAGATCAAAGCTAGATCCGGGAGGCAAGAAATAGCTGAGCATAGTGGAAGCCACAAATAGCAAGGTAATCAATGGCACGCCACGAATAAATTCGATAAAACCAATGCTGAAGTATTTGATAATAGGCAATGAGGACTGTCGACCTAGAGCGAGCAGTACCCCTAGTGGCAAAGAGATAACAATACCAGTGATGCCCACCACTAAGGTCAGTGTTAAGCCACCAAATTTGTCAGTGCCAACAGGCTCCAGACCGGCACCGCCAGTAAGTAACCAGGTGGCAATGAACGGGAATGCCAATGCATATATAAACATCTGCTTGCGAGCTGGCATGCGGTCCCACAAAACAGCAGCTAGGGCGATAACTAGTAAAATACCAGTCAAATTCACTCGCCAGCGCTCTTCAGCAGGATAAAAGCCGTAGATAAACAAATTAAAGCGATCGCCTACGAATGCCCAGCAAGCGCCATCAGTTGTACAGGCCTTGCGGTTTTCTCCGACAAAGGTAGCGTCAGAAAAGAACCAATCCACCATGGGGGGCAGAATCTGTGCGAACAAATAGATGATCACCAAGGTGACGATGGTATTGGTAGGGCTGGAAAAGAGATTTTCTTTGAGCCAATGTATGGGACCGGTTGTGCCACGTGGTGGTGGCAAACTGGGATGCGTTCCGGGTGCGTATTCTTGAGACATAATATTATTCCTAGCGCTCAACCAAACGGATGCGGTCGTTAAACCAATTCATCACGGCTGAAATGAGTAACGATAAGATTAGGTAGATGGCCATTACAATTAGCATACACTCCATCTCTCGACCTGTTTGATTTAAAGAAATACCACCAATGGTGGCAACGACATCCATATAACCAATAGCGATAGCCAATGATGAGTTTTTAGTCAGATTTAGGTACTGGCTATTCAGGGGGGGGATGATGACTCGCAAAGCTTGCGGGATCACCACTAGGCGCAAAGTGCGGCTACTGGAAACACCTAGCGCATGGGCGGCTTCGGTTTGCCCATGACTTACGGCCATGATGCCAGCACGGACATTCTCGCCGATAAAGGCTGCAGTGTATAAGGATAGGGCTAGCCAGAGGGCGATAAATTCAGGGCGAATAACCATGCCGCCTTTGAAGTTAAAACCTTTAAGGGCTGGCACATCCCATTCAATAGGGCTGCCTAATAGGAAATAGATAGCCAATGGTGCAACGATTACGGCAATGAAGCTAATGGTCCATACGGGTGATATTTTGCCCGTTGTATCCTGCAATTTTTTGGCATAACGGCGATACCAGATGGCAAAAGATAAACCAATAACAAAAGTCGCCGTGACGGCCCAGAACAGTGGCTGAAAGTCAGCGCTAGGCATTTGTAGGCCACGGTTGTTTAAGAAGAAAGTATCCCCCATGTTGATGGCTTGTTTCGGTCTTGGTAGCGAGTAAATGATAAAGCCGTGGATCAGCAGGATATGCAATAAAACTGGCACATTGCGTACGAATTCGATGTAAACGTAGGCAATTTTTTGTGTTAACCAGTTATTAGATAGGCGCATCACGCCTAATATAAAGCCTACAATGGTAGATAACACAATACCTGCAGCGGCGATTAATAAAGTGTTAATTAAGCCTACAATCATGGCGTCAAAATGACTTGACCGAGAAGAATACTCAATTAGCGTTTGGTTGATGTCATAGCTTGCGGGTTGCCATAGAAAACTAAAGCTGATGTCTTTACCCAGATTCGCCATATTGATGACGGCATTATTTATAACATAGGCAAAGAATGCCAATATTATCGCCATAGCGATGACTTGTACGATGACAGACCGAGTCTCTTTGTCGTACCAGGCGCGTAATATTGGGTTGCTGTTATAGCTTGTGGTGCTCATAGAATAACCATGTCTAATGATCATTGATCGGTAGCTGTCACGATGTGAGGGTGGACAGCGTTATTTGTATTTAAAGCGTGAAGGGTTGATATGAATCGGGGCGCAAAAGAGCGCCCCGATTATTTAATCAATTAAGATTAACGAATTGGAGCAGCGTAAAGGATACCGCCGTCTTTCCATTGGGCGTTTACGCCACGAGAAAGACCAACAGGGGTATTCACACCAATGTTGCGCTCAAAGATTTCGCCGTAGTTACCAACAGCAGAGATCGCTTGCACAGCCCAATCAGATGACAGACCCAACATAGCGCCCATTTCACCTTCAGCACCAGTTAGTCGGTTAATGGCAGGTAGCTTGCCTTCAGCAGAAGAAGCTAAGTTCTTAACGTTCTTAGAATTAACGCCCATTTCTTCAGCAGCGATCAAAGCGTTAACAACCCACTTACCGATATCAGCCCACTGGTCGTCGCCATGACGAACCGCGCCACCCAAAGGCTCTTTAGAGATAACATCTGGCAGTACTACGTGGTCAGCAGGATTGTCCAGCTTGGAACGAGTTGCCGCTAGGCCAGATACGTCAGTTGTATACACGTCACAACGGCCGGCAACATAGTTGGTTAGACCTTCTTCGTTGGTTTCAATAGCAACAGGCTCATAAGAGATGTTGTTAGTACGGAAGAAGTCAGCTAGGTTCAATTCGGTAGTTGTACCTGTTTGGATACAAACAGAAGCACCGTCCAATTCAACAGCAGAAGTTACACCTAGAGATGCTGGTACCAAGAAGCCTTGGCCATCGTAGTAGTTGACTGGCAAGAAAGTTAACTTCAGGTCAACATCACGGCTCAGTGTTTCTGTGGTGTTACGGAATAGAATGTCACCTTCACCAGAGGCAAGCGTTGTGAAACGAGTCTTACCGGTGGTTGGTACAAATTTAACAGCGTTCGCATCGTGCAGGACGGCGGCGGCAACAGCGCGACAGAAGTCAACGTCGAAACCTTCCCAAACGCCGTCGGCATTTGGTGCAGCAAAACCAGCAACGCCAGTAGATACTACGCACTTTAATTCGCCAGCAGCTTTAACGTCTTCTAGTGTCGATGCTTGAGCTACGCCAGCAGCCATGGCAGTCATTGCCAGACCGGTGAATACCTTGTTAATTAGTTTCATAATTTAGAAGCCTCCTAGGGCTGAGTCTGTTGTACAGTTTTTTTTGTTTTACTGTGGAAACGGTCTGGAAGCCATCGATAAATTTATCGGGACTCCATTCCAACCACCGATAATAGATAAAAGAGCATTTTATGTAAACCACTCAAATTCCACTATTAGGAATATATTTCCTATAGGAAAAAAAATCCACTAAAAAATGCATTATTAGTGTGATAACTGCGACATTTAATATATTTAGTTTAATTTAGAAGCAATTTTTTTTCACTGGGTGATAAATTTAACATTTAATGAGTGATAAATTTCACAAGGATTGCGCTTGCTTAAAGTGACAAAATGGTTTGCTGTCCGACGGACTAGTGTAACGAGGCTAGAGCCTGCTCATCGTTTATCAGACACTCACAAATTCTTGGCGTGAGCCTACCCAGCGCTGCACCAGCTGTTGGCTCAGGTCAGGGCGTGATGCATAATTTTTCGTTAGTTCGTGGATTTTGGGTAATAGGTGGGCATCCCGCAGCAGGTCCGCGATGCGTAGACTAATGCTGCCCGCTTGGCGGGTGCCTAATACTTCACCTGGGCCACGCAACTGCAGATCTTTTTCGGCAATAGCAAAACCATCGTTTGACTGGCGCAATATATTTAAACGTTCTTTAGCTAAGCGTGACAAAGGTGTTTGATACATTAACAGGCAGTGGCTGTGGGCTTGCCCACGGCCAACTCGGCCACGTAACTGGTGCAATTGCGCTAAGCCAAGGCGCTCGGCGTTATCAATGATCATAAGGTTGGCGTTGGGAACGTCTACGCCCACTTCAATCACTGTGGTGGCGACTAACAGGTCTATTTGCGCCTGTTTAAAACGGCTCATGATCTGGTGCTTCTGTATGGGCGTCATGCGTCCGTGTACCAGGCCGATACGTAAATTTGGCAAGGCTTCAGTTAACTGCACAGCGGTGTCTTCAGCAGCTTCACATTGCAAGTCTTCGGAGGTTTCAATTAAAGGGCAGATCCAGTAAACCTGCTGGCCCGATGAGCAAGCGCTTTGGATGCGAGTAATGACTTGGTCACGTTTTTGGTTATTAATGATGACAGTATTAATAGGTTTGCGCCCAGGCGGCAGTTCGTCAATGATGGAGTGGTCTAGGTCGCCGTATGCGCTCATGGCTAGGGTGCGTGGAATAGGAGTGGCGCTCATAATCAACTGATGGGGTGTCGTACCAAGTGCGGCTTTTTGTAATAGTGCTTGGCGTTGAGCCACTCCGAAGCGGTGTTGCTCATCAATAATGACCAAGCCCAAATGGTGGTAGTCTACGCGTTCTTGAAATACCGCATGGGTACCCACAATAACCTGCGCTTGACCATTAGCAATGGCTTCAATAGAGGTCCTGCGCTCACTGGCCTTTTGTTTGCCGGCCAGCCAAATGATACTGACCTGCATGGGATCTAGCCATTGTCGAAAATTGTGCAAGTGCTGCTCGGCCAAGATTTCTGTCGGCGCTAGAATAACCACTTGATAACCAGCATCAATAGCCTGACAAGCGGCTAGGGCGGCGACAATGGTTTTACCTGAGCCAACATCGCCTTGCAGCATGCGTATCATGGGTTTGTGGTGTTGTGTGTCGGCATGGATTTCTTGCCAAACTCGTTGTTGGGCATTGGTTAAGGTAAAAGGCAGTTGGGTCTGCAGGAGTTCCGCCGTTGCGCTGTGTTTTTCAAAGCAAGGGGCGGGGCTGAGATTGAGCTGTTGACGTGCCTGTAAAAGGCAAAGCTGGTGGGCCACAAGTTCTTCAATGATGAGTCGTTGATAGGCCGGTGATTGGCTCGCTGCGGCCAGGTCAAAGGGTTGGTTGTTCGTGGGGAAGTGTAACTGAGCTAGTGCCTGTTTGATGGTGGGTAAATTTTGTTGTTGGATGGTCACCTTAGGTAATAGTTCAGGTAACCAATGGGGTTGTTGCTCAGAGGCTTGCCAAGCCATAGTCACTAATTGGCGCATCCGTTTTTGGCTAATGCCTTCGGTAGTTGAATAGACGGCGGTCAGGGTTGCTTCCAGCTCTGGGGGCTGCTGATCAAACAAATGGTATTCAGGGTGCACCATTTCCAAACCTTGTGGCCCTGGGCGAATTTCACCAAAACAGCGTATCTTCTTGCCAGTGGCAAAGTTTTTAGCCTGATTAGCATGGAAGTGAATAAAACGTAGATTGAGGCGGGCGTTCTGTTCAAGTAGTCGTACCTGCAAACTGGTGCGCCGCCCTCGCTGCAAAGCACTGCCTGTGACCTCGGCTTCGATTAAGCAGTGCATACCTGGGCGTAATTGGTTCAACGGTACTACATGAGTACGGTCTTCATAGCGTAGAGGTATATGCAACAGCAGATCGAGCAAGGTGTGTATATGGATTTTGGCCAACTTATTGGCTAGCGCCTTACCAACACCGTTTAAGCTGGTTACGCAGTTATTAGGCTGGACGTTAGTGACAGGTGTGGGCTGGCTCATAGAACTAGCGACGATTGAGTCGAATGACACCCGGCAAGGTACGCACCGTTTTAATTATCTGCGCCAGATGTACACGATTGTGTACACTAAGATTCAGGTGTACTTCCGATAAGCGGGCATCCTTTTCATGGACATCAATCTTCTCAATATTGGCGTCTTCTTGGGACACGCTAGCTGCTATGGTGGCAATAATGCCGCGACTGGCGGTGACCTCAATGTCTAGGCTAACATCAAACTCTAGATCACCCGTATCAGCCCATACTAGGGGCAGCAGTTTAGTCTTGTCCTTGCCAATATCCTTGATGTTATTGCAGAAGGTACGATGGATAACGATACCGTGGCCTGCATTGACATGGCCAATGATGGAATCACCTGGAATCGGTCGGCAGCATTTGGAATATTTAACCATCAATCCTTCGGTGCCGTGGATTTGCATAGGTCCCATGTTTGGCTCGTGTTCATCGCTACTGCTTTGTTCTGTGTTTAAGGCGTGCACGACTAGGTAGGCGAGTTGACGGCCTTGGCCGATATTGGCCAACAAATGGTCCATGTCTTTTAGCTTATTATGCTTGAGATAACTATTTAGACGCCGCGGGTCCACATCATCCATATGCAACTTGACGCTGCTTAGTTCTTGGGTCAATAGCCGGCGGCCTAACTTAATAGCATCATCAGCCGCTTGATTCTTGAGGGCGTGACGAATGTTACTGCTGGCTTTAGCAGTGGCCACAAAACTAAGCCAGTGCACATTGGGTTTGGCAGATTGGGTAGTAACAATTTCGACGGTGTCGCCGCTTTCTAGGGGATGGCTTAGGGGAGCCAAACGCCGATTAACTTTGCAAGAGATGCAGCTATTTCCCACGTCGGTGTGGACGGCATACGCAAAATCTACAGGCGTTGCACCAGCGGGTAGCGCGAGCACGGTGCCTTTAGGCGTAAATACATACACCTCGTCGGGGAAGAGATCATGTTTTACATGGTTGATAAATTCCATGGCATTGCCAGAGCGCTTTTGCATTTCTAGCAGTTCTTTAATCCATTGTTGGGCGCGGTTATGGGCGCCTTGGGCACGCGAATTGTTGTTCTTATAGAACCAATGTTCGGCGATTCCGTGATTAGCGATATCATCCATGTCCTTGGTGCGAATTTGGATTTCTATAGGAGTGTGCATGCCCGATCCGATGCGGTATAAGGTAGTATGCAAGGATTGATAACCATTGGACTTGGGAATGGCAATGTAGTCTTTAAACCGCCCGGGTACTGGGCGATACATGTTTAGGTGGTGCACGGCGCCCAATATACGATAGCAGGTGTCAACCTTATCGGTGACGATGCGAAAAGCAAAGACATCCATGATTTCACGAAACGGCTTGTTTTTTTCATGCATCTTATTATAGATACTGGCTAGGTGTTTTTGCCGGCCGCTAATTTCCCCTTGCAGCTGCACCTGCTCAATACAATGCTGCAAAGACTCTTTGACTTGCTCCATTAAGACTTTGCGTTCACCCCTTGCCGCTTCCACAGCACGAGCAATATATTTGTGACGCATTGGATGGTATGCAGCAAAGGCCAAATCTTCGAGCTCTACCTTCAGGTCATGCATACCCAGGCGGCCAGCTATGGGTGCGTAGATATCTGTAGTTTCTCGTGCGATACGACGGCGGCTATCGGGCCGCATGGCGCCAATGGTGCGCATATTGTGCAGGCGATCGGCCAGTTTAATAATGATCACACGGATGTCTTTAGCCATGGCGATGGCCATTTTTTGAAAGTTATGTGCCTGGCTCTCGGCGCGTGTTTTGAATTCTAAATGAGTAAGTTTGCTGACCCCATCCACAAGATTGGTAACGGTTTGGCCAAACTGTTCTTGCATAGCCGCCTTGCCGACTTCTGTATCTTCCAAGACATCATGCAGCATCGCCGCCATAAGGCTCTGGTGATCCATATGCATGGTAGAAAGAATATTCGCTACGGCTAAGGGGTGAGACACATAGGGCTCGCCACTTTTACGCATCTGCCCGTCATGAGCTTGCTCGGCGTAGTAGTATGCGCGGCGCACCTGCTGGACTTGGCTTTCACTCAGGTAAGCCTGAAGACGCTTAGTAAAGGCGTCGATGGTGGGCATAGTCAGTTTCCTTGCTAGCCGGAATATTCGATCAATGAGCTTATATTAGCGGAAATTGCTTGATTTGTGTGCATAAAAAAGAGCAGGGCGGGTAAATTTCCCGGCCTGCTCTTTTTATGCAGTGTTCTACGGCTGCAGAATTGCTTATTCCATGTCCACGTCTGGGCTGGCTTGAGGGGCTTGTTCACCCGCTTCCGTTTCCGTTTGTGTGGTTTCGGCCAACAGCTCAGGATCGATTTGGGCTTCTTCAAATTGCTGCTCAAGCTCTTCTTGTTCGTCAAGAATGCTGGCGTTTACATGGCCCTCGGCGATTTCGCGCAGAGCGACTACAGTGGGCTTGTCATTTTCCCATTCTACCAGAGGGTCTTTGCCCCCTGTGGCAAGTTGGCGGGCACGCTTGGTGGACACCATGATCAATTCAAAACGGTTGTCTACGTTTTCCAGACAGTCTTCTACGGTTACGCGAGCCATGGAGTTACCTAAATGTTGGTTGGTTCAATATGAGTGCCGATGTTTAGTCAAAATGGCAGCGAGCCATAGAATAACAATACGGGCTAATTTGGACGCGATAGTGTACAAAATTTAGGCATCATTTGACAAGAGATCAGTCAATAATTTGCCATGTTTTATGCTCTGACGCTTAGTTTTTAGGCGTTCAGCAACAAATATAGCGGTCAATTCACTCAATGCCAAGTCAAAACTATCATTAATGAGCAGGTAGTGGCTGCCAGTATATTGCCTAATTTCACTTTCTGCTTCCGCCATGCGCTTAGCAATTACCTGTTCAGAATCAGTACCGCGATTGGACAGGCGCGCTTGTAAAGAGGCCTTACTTGGGGGCAATATGGTGATCGCCACCGCTTTAGGAAAAACTTGCAGCACTTGGTCGCGCCCCTGCCAGTCAATTTCTAAAATGACATCTTTGCCTTCGCCGATCGCCTGCTCGACCCAGGCTTTTGAGGTGCCGTAGCTGTTACCAAATACGGTGGCATACTCCAACATCTGATTTTGATTAACCAGGTCAGCAAATAGTTGTTGGTCCACGAAATTATAATCACTGCCATTCACTTCGCCTGAGCGCATGGGGCGGGTAGTGTGGGATACGGACACACAGATCAAAGGATCGCGTTGCAGCAGAGCCTTGACTAAGCTGGTTTTGCCTGCACCAGAAGGTGCCGAAATAATAAACAAATTGCCGATTGCTGACATGATAACTTGGGGTTAATGATCTAAGGCGTTATTGTACTCAAGGCGGGGCACAAAGTCAGCCCTGAGTTGGTCTATGAAGCTAAAAGTGCTTGTCGTTAGCATGCGCGGTTTGCTGACCAAATATCATCATTAGGGCTGGTGCCAGCAAGAAGTCAGCCACTAGAGCTAAAACCACAGTAATACCAATCAGCATGCCAAAGTTGAATATATTAATAAGTTCTGACCACATGAGCATGGCAAAGCCCAAACTCAAAATCACCGACGTGGTCAGCATGGCCCGGCCGCTGGTGTCCAAAGCATCATGTATGGACATGGGCATATCGCCACAATGTTGGTAGTTGCGCTTGCAGTGATACATAAAGTGCACGGTGTCATCAACGGCAATGCCGATAGCTATAGAAGCGACTAGAATGGTGAACATATCTAAGGGAATATGCAATAAATACATTAAGCCCATGGTAATCAAAATGGGGCTCAAGTTAGGTATCATGGCCAGCAAACCATAGCGTAGGCTGCGCAATAACAATATTAGCATGATACTGATTAAAGCAAAGGCGATAACATAACTGTTTGC
The DNA here is from genome assembly GCA_024230095.1 of Gammaproteobacteria bacterium. Lineage (GTDB taxonomy): Bacteria > Pseudomonadota > Gammaproteobacteria > Pseudomonadales > Balneatricaceae > Njordibacter. The sequence goes on from JAAERS010000335.1 coordinate 19,711, forward strand.
CGTGGTGCTTATCACGTGCTCTAAGGTAGTGCCCATCACTGGCACCATTCCAGTTAGCGTGACTTTTGTTTGTTGGTCAAAGGTGGCGTCTGCTTGGGCTTCTAGTGCGCTGATAAAAGGTAGGTAGTGCAAGGTGTCCAACCAGGGCATTATGACCGTAAGGCGAGTGCTACGGAAAGCTGAATCGAGCATGGGTTCAAGTTCGTCAGGGCCTGAACTTTGTAGTAGAAATAATTCATTGGCTACGACCTGGGCGCTGTCAGGAATACGGTAATATTGTTTGTCATCGCCATTCAGTACTTGGTGAGCCTCTTTAATGATGTCATGCAAGCCGGTGACTTTGGCCACATAGATTTCACCATCTTGGTATTGACTGAGCCACTTACTATAGTCGTCTAGTTGACGTAAAAAAGTCGGTTGATACAAACCTTCATCAGTACCAGTATCAAGAATAATGTCGACGCTAATGCTGCCGCCCATATTGCTATCGATGGCTTGCACAGCTTGGTTTATTTTGGCATCTGGCGACATCCATTGCATGGGATTATGGGAAAATTTGAGATGTTGTAGACTGCTAATTGCCATTGCGGTAATAAGAAAACTAAATAGTAGTACCCAAATTGGATGGCGAGTGCTGATGTTCACAGCACTGTTAACAATGGCCGTGACTTTGGTGCTGGGTAAGGCCTGTTGTTTTCTGGGCAGCTCATGCAAACAAATAATGGCAGGAATCAAAGTAAGGGTGTAGATCAGGGCTACGCCAATGCCGATGGAAGAAAATATGCCTAGTCGAGCTAGGGCGATCATGGGAGAGCCAGCAAAGGAAAGCAAACCTACCGCTGTGGTCAGGCTAGTAAAGATGATAGGTGTTCGGGTATGGGTAAGGGCTTCTCGTAAGGCTTGTATTTTTTCAGTGCCAGCGTCATAGGCACGGAAAAAAAGCGATAACAGATGCACTGATGCACCAACACTGATAGTGAGTAAAAAGCTGGGCAAAATAGTCATGGTGGTCTGAAGAGGGATGCCTAGAGCGCAAATAATGCCAAGGGTCGTGAGCAGCGTAAGAGCTACGGTAATCATAGGCAGCATGACGCCATGTCGGCGCCGGAACAGTAGCGCCATGATAATGGCTATAGTAACAATAGCCATAGGCATAAAGGTGAGCATTTCCCATATCATGGTGGAGATCAGGGTTTCTGTGATTACCGGCATGCCACCTACATAGAGGGTCCGCCCAGGCCCTTGGTACTGCTGGACGATAGATTGCACCTTGTTACTGATCTGGTTGAGTTGGGATTCTGTGACCCGCTCCCCCAGCATAGGGGGATGATTAAGAGGGCTATCAAGGTCTTCGGAAAAGCCCTCTGCAAAATCATCGTCCAAACTTAATTCATCTAGTTCTGTGCTTGCCTGCGGACTGGTATCTGTTAAATATGCTAAGGGCTTAATCGCTAGGGTAGTAAAACGACCATCGGCAGAAATCAGCAAATTGCGATACAGTGGGTTGCTGAGTGCGGCGGTGCGCATGGCATCACTGTGCGCTTGAGTTTGCGGAAAGGGTTCTAGCAAGTCGTTGATTTGCAAAGTATCATCATCGGCACTGAGGGTACGAGCATTGACTAGACTGGTCACGGTATCTAACCAAGGTACTTCTTGCTCTAGCTGCTGGTGCAAATCTTTGAGGGTCTGGAGTTGTGCAACAGTGAATAAATCATCAGCTTGCATAGTAACCAATATCATCTCGCCGTGGCCAAATTCCTGACGTGCAGCTACCAGTGTCATGATGGTGGGATCATTCGGTTTTAGGTAACCCTCTAGGCTGCTATCGAATTGGATGAACCAAATCTGGCTCGCGCAGGCAAGAGTAAAAAGCACCACCATGGCGAGGGCACGTTTGGGGTAGCTAATTACCATATCACTCCAAGTCTGGAGTGACTTTTTGCATAGGTTAGTTAGGCGTTGCATGCTTGATACTCGCGGGCCTTAAGTGGGGTGTTGGTGTTTAGGATTTCCTATACACTACCACGATATTGCCAAATATAATAAGCGCTACCCCCAGCAGATTCATTGAAGTCCATACATAGTCTTCTAGCAGGGCCGAAATGGTCAGCGCAATAATAGGGGTGAAGACGTTGGCATAGGCGGCCTTATCCGCACCAATGTTGTTGAGTAGTTTCAGGTAAGCGCTAAATCCAATGACTGAGCCGGAAATGGCTAAAAACAGTAGTGAACCCGTATAAGATAAGCGGCTATCAAAGGAGGCTTGTTCGCCCATGGCATAGGCCAGAGCTAGGGTCATGAGTGCGCCATATAACATGCTATAAGCATTGCTTTGTAATAAGGGCACATTACGGGCCTGAATTTTGCCAGATGTGAGCATGCCTAAGGAGGCAATGAAAGCGCCGGTAAGTACCAATGCAAAGCCTTTTAATAAGGCGGCATCGAAACTAAAGCCATGGCTAATATCAAGTTGTAATAGTTGGGCAGAAAAGACCACGGCCAAACCGATGATGCCGATAATACTGCCAAACATGGTGCGAGCAACGATGGGTTTGCCAAACAGTAAGGCACCATTGAATATAATAAAAATGGTAATGGTTGAGAAGATCAAGGCGACCAACCCAGATGGTAGATACTGATTGCCAATATAGATAAAGATGTAGTTTAAGCAAAACAAAAAAAGACCAATAATCAACCAGTTACGGTGGTATCTCAAAGGAAAGATGAGCCTTTTACCATGCAGAGCGATCCATATGAATAAAATGCTGGCAGCTAAGAGAAAGCGCCAAGCCACAGAAATGGTGGTGGGAACGTCACTTTCAACTTGCAAGGTGACGCCGTACCAGGTGGTGCCCCAGCTAAACAATACGACCAGATAAAGGAATATGTTCATGACAGTAGTAGGCGCCATTGCTGAGGGCTGAAATGATAGTTAAAGCGCATGATACGCCTTAAGTGATAACGGAGCTATATGTTTTGCCGGTTGACTGTTTATGTATAATGAGGGTTTGATTATGCTGTTTGCACGTATAGTGTTCCCCCTATGGCAAACACAACTAGAACCACTGCTGGAACCTTTATCATGACCATTGACACTGCCAGTATTACCATACTGCAACAAGCTGCCGATAAGTTGGCAACAGGCTTTGCCCACTTGCCACAACATCAAACACAATATGACGAAGATAGGACCTTGCAGGTGTTGCTAGAAGTGGCGGAAAGAATGTGGGATAACTACCCTTACCCGCATCCTCAGTATGCGGGTCAAATGTTGAAGCCTCCTCACCCCGTGGCTCGTATGGCCTACCAGTTAGCGCAATGGATAAACCCCAATAACCATGCTTTAGATGGTGGCAAGGCAAGCTCCGCTATGGAAAAAGAAGCCGTGGCAAAAATTGCCCACATGTATGGCTGGAGTGAATACCTGGGGCACCTAACCAGCGGTGGAACCTTTGCTAATCTGGAAGCACTTTGGGTCGCTAATCAATCTCACCCTGGTAAAATGATTGTGGGTTCAAAACAGGCTCATTACACCCATAGCCGCATCTGCTCAGCTTTGCAAATATCCTATTTGGCGGTCGAGGTAGATGATTATGCCCGCATGGATATGGTTGCTTTGGAAGAGATGTTGAAAAGCCAAGATGTTGGTACGGTGGTGGTGACTATGGGCACCACGGGTGTCGGTTCTGTTGACCCCTTGCCGCAAATAGTGCAGTTGCAAAAGCGCTACGGCTTTCGAATTCACATTGATTCTGCCTACGGTGGCTATTATAAATTAGCACGAAATCTGGCCGCCAATGCTAGTCATGCCTATGAGGTCATGCATCTCGCCGATTCCATTGTTGTGGATCCGCATAAGCACGGGTTGCAGCCGTATGGCTGTGGCTGTGTATTGTTTAAAGATCCCCAAGTAGGGCGTTTTTATCAGCATGACTCACCCTATACCTATTTTAGCTCTGATGAACTTCATTTAGGTGAAATTTCTTTGGAGTGCTCTCGTGCCGGAGCCGCGGCTGTTGCCCTCTGGGCGACCATGGAGTTATTGCCCTTAACAATAGGCGGCGAATTTGCCAAAGACTTGGAAAGTTGCCGTAATGCCGCAATGGACTTGTATACTCGTTTGCAGGCTGATCAGCGTTTTGTGACACCACTGGAGCCAGAATTGGATATTGTCATGTGGGTGCCCAAGGCACCAACAACTAGTGCCATGTCGATATTGGCCCAGCGCACCTTTGAAATGGCAGAAGCTAACGAGTTGCATTTGGCTACCTTCAGTTTTCCCTCGGCTCTCGTTAAACAAGCTTACCCGCAGGTGGTCATAGACAGTGATATGACGGTTTGTATGCGTTCGTGCTTAATGAAACCGGAACATGAACAATGGCTGGATCGTATTTGGGCTATTTTGGATCAGGTGCAACAGCAGCTGTAAAACGACAAGCTCTATGAGGGTTATGATTTGGCAGTACAGGGGTGACTATAGTGCAGCCCAACAGTATAGTGATACGAGGCTGATATGAAGACTTGGCGGGAAGTGTTTTGGGCTTTTCTGAAACTGGGATTGACATCATTCGGTGGCCCAGCCGCGCATGTAGGCTATTTTCGCCAAGCTTTTGTAGAACAGCGACAATGGCTTGATGAAAGTCAGTTTGCTCAGTTGCTTGCTATTAGTCAGTTTTTGCCAGGCCCCGCCAGTAGCCAACTGGGCTATGCTATCGGTTTACACCGAGCCGGTTGGCAAGGCGCCTTGGCCGCCTTTATTGCTTTCACTACGCCATCGGTGATGCTGTTAATAGCATTTGCCGCCATTTTGCCCCTTTTGCAACAGGCCTATGCTGCGCCCGTGCTACACGGTCTCAAGCTGGTTGCTGTCGCAGTAGTTGGTTATGGTGTACTGGGTATGGTCAAAGGACTGTTGCCCGACTTGCTAAGGCGTGCCATTGCCGTGCTGGCGGTGGTGATTATGATCATGATGGATAGTGGTTGGGGGCAGATGTTGGTGATTGTCATGGGGGCTGTTTTAGGTTTGCTCACATTACACTCACAACCGGCTAGCCAAGTAGCACAGATTAATGTCCCCGTGCCTATTTTGGTTGCTAAAGGGCTGCTGGCGCTGTTTGTCTTGTTATTAGTGCTGGCTTTCATGCTCAGTACCGATAGCGAACTGCAGGCTCTGGTTGCCAGCTATTATCGATCCGGAGCCCTAGTCTTTGGCGGTGGTCATGTGGTGCTGCCCCTGCTAGATCAGGCTGTCGTGATACCGGGTTGGGTGAGCGAAGGTGATTTTATGGCCGGTTATGGGGCCGCCCAAGCGGTGCCTGGGCCGATGTTTAGCCTAGCCGCATTTTTGGGTTATGTGCAGGGAGGCCTGACATTTGCGTGCTTGGCGGTGTTGGCCATTTTTTTACCTGGATTTTTATTGTTAACCGGGGTGCTTCCCTACTGGCATAGGATAACAAAACATACCTGGTCAGGGCGTTTAGTTGCGGGGGTTAATGCTGCCGTGGTCGGTTTGTTGGCCGCCACCTTGTATGACCCCATTGCGACCTCGGCATTATTACACGGTACGGACTGGCTCATCGCTTTGGCCGCTTTCGCGCTGCTGCAGTGGGCGGCCGCCAATGCCGTCAGTGTGGTGATATTTTGCGTGCTGGCCAATAGTTTAGTGGCTTACTTCATTTAGCCGATTGTCTACCCAAGCTAAAAAGAGGGCTGGTTTAAAACTATCGGCATGGGCCTCGGACATGGTCAGTTGATAGCGCCCTGGAATACGGGCCTCGTCTAATAAACACCCGCTTTCCACATGCGGGAAAATTTCATCATAGCGGCGAATTTGCGCTTGATCTATGCGGCGATAAATATGGCTACGAGTTAACTCGCTGGTATGGCTTAAGCCAGCCGAGGCGATGATATCTGCGGTGGCGTTTACGGTTTCTTTGTGAAAGTTGTAGACGCGTTGAGTTTTATTGGCTACGACCAGCCCACGAGCGAGTTTGGGGTCTTGGGTAGCAATGCCTGTTGGGCACTCATTACTATTGCAGATGAGTGACTGTACACACCCCAAAGCAATCATGTTGGCGCGAGCGCTGTTGCAGAGATCAGCACCTAGAGCCAGATTCTTGACTAGATGAAAGGCCGATAAGATTTTACCCGAAGTAATAATTTTGATGTCTTTTTTTAGGTTGAAGCCGGTTAATACATCACAAACAAACGCCAGTGCGTCACGCAACGGCATGCCGATAGAATTGGAATATTCCAAGGGCGCGGCACCTGTGCCACCCTCACCACCGTCGACGGTAATAAAATCGGGCACAATGCCCGTGTCAATCATGGCTTTACAGATGCTAACAAACTCACTTTCTCGACCAATACATAGTTTGAAGCCAATGGGCTTGCCACCTGAGAGTTGGCGTAGCTGCTGTATAAAATGCAATAATTCTATGGGTGTGCTAAAGGCACTGTGAGTTGGTGGCGAATCAACTTGAGTGTGGGCTGGTACATGGCGTATAGCGGCAATTTCCGCGCTATTTTTTTCCGCAGGTAGAATGCCGCCGTGACCAGGTTTTGCGCCTTGGGATAATTTAATCTCAATCATCTTCACAGCGCTATGGTGAGCTTTGTCCTCAAACATCAACGGATTAAAGAAGCCATCTTCGTCACGACAACCAAAATAACCGGTACCTATTTGCCAAACTAAGTCAGCGCCGTGCTTAAGGTGATAGGGGCTAATGCCGCCTTCACCCGTATTATGGTAAAAGCCGCCCTTGGCGGCCCCGGCATTGAGCGCTTCGATGGCGTTGGCGCTAAGGGAGCCAAAGCTCATGGCTGAGATATTGAATATGCTAGCGGCGTAGGGTTGCTGGCAATCAGGTCCACCAATAGTGACCCGCATATCGGTATTCAGTGCATTAATATTGTTAGCGCTTAGGGAGTGGCTAATCCATTCATAACCATCCCGGTAAACATCAACCTTGGTGCCAAAAGGCACGCTGTCTCGGTCGCCTTTGGCGCGCTGGTAAACCACGCTGCGAAACATGCGATTGATGGGAGCACCATCAATGTCAGATTCAATCAAGTATTGGCGAATAAAGGGGCGCATGGCTTCTATGTACCAGCGCACTCGCCCTATTAAAGGAAAGTTGCGGCGGATAGTTTGTTTGCTTTGTGATGCGTCGACGATAGCCGTAATTAGTAAAACCAGTAGCAGGGCTGTTAGCCACCAAAATAGTACCCATTGTGTGGCTGCTATGGCGCTTACTAAAGTACCTACAGCCAAATACACGATAATTGGGTGCATGATATCTCCTTGCTATCTTCCTTGGTTCATCTATTTATATAAGCAAATTGGCAGAAAAGCAAAATAGTTTTTTCTGGTAGAGTGTTTCTTGCTAGATGACTCGGTTCCTTATGCACAAGGCATGGGGGCAGGCACCTTTCGCCATAAATGAGAATGGCAATTTTACTCACCCCTACGGTGTTACAGCGAGCGCGCCTAGGAAGGTGAAAGATAATGTGGCAGGCTAGGGGTGCTTTGCCCCTATGGACTAGATTGCGCTACCCAGTTTTGTGGAGCTCTTTTCAGAAGCTTGATAAGCAGCCAAATGTGGTCTGTGAGGTAATCGACAAATCAACGCTTATGCAATTTGTGGGACATAATTTGGGCGTTGGCTTGGTGCCAGCGTGGGTGAAACAGATTTCTCCAGGTGGCCTTAAATTTGTGCCGTATGATTCTGGTGGAAAGCAGATAGAGTTGTATATTACGTATCGTAAACGGGGCAATGCGGAAACAGTTGATTCGTTTATTCAATTAGCGAAGCAGAAAGCTGAAGAATTTGCGGATGTAATGTGCACTTAAAAACGCAGCTTGTTTGATAACGCCTCGCGAGCATCATTCAAGTCATATCCGCAGCCTTTAAAACTTACATGCAACCTTTCTACATTGGTTTGTTTGGCTAGTTTCTTTGTTATTTGGTCGACACGAATGGCACTCCAGTGATTTTCAAGCTGAATGCTTATCTGTTGGGATCCCTTAAGGGCTACACGCCTTGATCAAGTTCTTAAGCTCAAAACGATGCGGTTTGAGGTGTATTGATCGAGCATGCCTAGTGATACACAGTCTACGAAGAGGGCTTGCGCAGTCCCCTCAAGACTCAAGTTAATGAGTGCAACCTTGGTTAGCGTTGCCAAATTTTGTCTGAGACATAGACCAAACCACTCATGATACGCTTGGCTGTACGTAATAAGCCGGCACTGTGAATAGTCACCCTGTGCTCATCAATACTGGCATCTAAGCGGACTTCTATTTTGCCACTGGGGTGTTCTAGAATGAGCAAATCCGGTAAGTCGGTATCCGTTTGGCATACTTCATGGGCGATGGTGCCGGGTACCAGGCTAGCACTGGTGACACAAAAGGCACCGGAGACGGCATGGGCAGGGTGACATTTTTTGGGGACAAAATAGCGAGAGCAAATGCTGCCGCCATCCTTGGGTGGCGAGAGTATGGCCATTTTGGGAATAACTTTACCCCGTGCATCACCAAGGCCCATCAGGTTCGAAGCTTGTAAACGGATCTGTTCTAACCGTTCTAGAAGAGCCGTTTGTTGATTTAGTTGCTGGGGAGTTTCATTACCTTGTAGGCCTAAATCTACAGCCTTAAACAGCACCATTGGCATGGCAATATCGATTAGACTAACTGGCACGCCGTCGATGATATCCTGGGGATTACCAGTGGGTAGCATGTAACCGGTTTTATTACCAACTAGACTCAGGAACGTCACTCCAATAGGTGCGGCGGCTTCGACTAGGCCTCCTAGATGGGTATCGCCGTCATATTCTACTTTGGCATCGGGAGTTTGCACTTCAACCTTTGCTAGGACCCCGGTGTTAAGGTCCCGAATACGGATGCAGGTCTTGCCGAGGTTGGCTGGTACTAAGCCTCTTTCTAAAGCAAAAGGCCCTACTCCAGCAAGCATGTTGCCACAGGTAGGACCCGTGTCGACCGAGCCTAGAGCAGGATTGACCTGACCAAAGCGATAGTCGATGTCAGCGTCAGCACTAGTGGACACGGATACAATGGCAACCTTATTCATCACACTATTATCACCGCCAACACCCGAAATCTGGGCATCGCCATCGTTACCATATAACTCAAGAATGACTCGGTCGCGGGTTGTTGTATCGGTGGGTAAATCACTGGCAACAAAATACAGGCCCCGGGAGGTGCCGCCGCGCATAAAGGTACAAGGGATGGCTGTTTGCATAATCTTTAAAGGCTATTGTGACTAATAGCCAAGCAGTTTATGCAGGTAAACTTTCAGAAAGCTTACAAGTATGAAATGTTTAGTTCTTGATTGTGTTCGTTTCGACGATAGGTAGTCGCAGGCGGATGCCAAGACCAGCGCCATGTTTACTATCGACTAATTCTAGGTCACCGCTGTGGCGCAGAGCAACTTCTTTGGCGATGGCTAAACCCAAGCCAGTACCATCATTGTCTTCCTGTAAACGACAGAAACGTTCTAAAACCCGTTCACGATCCGCTAGAGGAATACCCGGACCATCATCGTCTAGCATGATAATAGCGGTATGTAGGTAGCGAGCAAGGCATACGATTAAGTGGCTACCTGTCGGGCAGTAGCGGTTGGCGTTGTCCAGCAGATTGTTTACGACCTCAACCAGAAGGGTATGATTAGCCATCACCGACAGGCCGTTATAATGGGTTTCAAAGCGTAGCTCGATATTGGCTTGAGGGTGGTCGTTATACCAGTCCAAACAGATTTGCCCAATATCAGCTACTAGGTCTCGTTGTTCTAGTATAAGCTGATCACTGGCATCGGCGCGCATGAGGGTTAGCAACTGGTTGATGAAACGTGACATCTGATTAGCGCGAGCGTTTATGTTGGCTAACTGACTGGCCTGAGCTTGGGGGGAAGATTCTCGTAATAATAATTCCGTCTGTACCATCAAGCTGGCGACAGGCGTACGCAGTTGATGGGAAGCATTGGAGATAAACCGCTTGTTACTGTGCACGCTGTTTTCCAAGCGCACCAAGAGATTATTAAGCTCTGAGACCACTTCATCCACTTCTTTGGGTACATCCACCTGAATGGGGCGCATGTCATCGAATGAGCGACGCGTAATGGATTCTTGTAACCGTGCAAGTGGCCGCAGACCTTGGGCAACGGCTAGCCAGGCAAAGATACTGGCAATAACGATGAATATGCCTAGGCGCACAGAGGAGTTCATGACTTGTTGCCAGATAAGGTTTTCCCTTGCTGCGGTAAATTGCCCTACGTAGGTATAAGCATAGCCATTCACTTCTCTGGCTTGGATGAGGCTTTTAATGGCGACCATGCGTACACTTTTGTCTCGGTAGGTTGCATTATAGAAATGCGGGACGTCGGTGATGAGCTCAGTGCCTTCAATAGGTAAAGGCAGAAATCCAAAACCAGCCATATAGCTGTTTTGAGGGCCGATGGATTTGTAAAATACGGTTTTACCGCTGGTGCGCTGGATGACTTCCAAATGATAGAGATCACCGCCAGTACTGGCAGCTTGCTCGGCAATGCCTATGGCTTGTGAAACCAGCATTTGATCCTGAATTTCACCGGTACTTTGTGCCGCAGAATAGTAGACTTCGGCCAACATGATGGCGGAAATGCTCAATAAAGGGACAATTAACCAAGCTAATACACGATTACGTAGGCTGCTGCGTACAAGATTAATCCACAGCAAGACTATACCCTAGTCCACGTACGGTTTTAATGGCAATGTTTGGAATGCTGAGCTTCTTGCGCAGGCGATGTACGTATATTTCAACTGCGCTTTCGCTGACATCTTGGTGAAAACTGAACAGATGGTCGACTATTTGGCGTTTGGATAAGACTTTGTTGCGATTGGCAATGAGTATCTCCAAGACACCGCGTTCGCGTTTGGTTAGATCAAGCTCCTCATTGTTGTGCCAAGCTTGTTTGGAGCTGGTATCAAAGTTTAGTTCACCAAGTCGTATGATGGGGCTGCTGGTGGCCATATGGCGGCGCAGCAGGGCGCGGACCCGGGCATCCAACTCGGCTAAATGAAAAGGTTTGGTGAGGTAATCGTCAGCGCCTAGGTCTAGACCTTTGACGCGAGAATCGGTATCGGCCCTTGCCGTAAGAATTAATACAGGTAGCTCAATACCCTGTTGGCGGATGTTTTTTAGTACCTGCAGACCATCCTGCCCGGGTAGATTGAGGTCTAGGACAACCAAATCATAAGGCTCGCTGCGCAACATTTGCTCAGCTTGCACGCCATTATCGATAGTGTCGACAGCATGTTGCATTTGTTCAATGGAGGTGACAATGCTACCGGCAAGGTCCAGATTGTCTTCAACGACCAATACACGCATCTAATAAAACCTTATATTTATTATGCACTAGTTATAACCCAAAACGGCTGGGCTGCATAGCGGGACACAGGACTGTTGTTTTAATAGAGCCTGGAAAGGGCGCTGTTTATTAGTTTTTTCTGCTTTACGCCCGCGACCGTGGTTACTGCATTTAGCCAAGTGAGCGACGGCCTGTTGGGTAGTTAAGTGTGGTTTACTTTGCATAAGAGGCACCTCCTGATTGTCGTAAGTTTAGTGTGCACAGCTTACAAATACCTTTCAAAACAGAACCTAATCAAGCGTTGCATCAATCTTACAAAATGAAAGCAAGTTGTAAGGTTTACTTCCCATACTGCACGACCTATGGCACATATTGCCCGTATTGCAAACAAAAACTGTGCCTGTTTAACTAAGTGCATAATAAGAGGAATTAACATGCAATGGTCTAAGAAATTTAATCGCCGCAGCGTCATGCAAGCGGCTGGGGCTGCGGCTATAGGTTTGTCCCTAGGTCTTTCCGGTGCTTCTGCTCAAGCTGCTGTGGACTTCAGTGGTGAAACTGTAACCTTGATCGTACCCTTCAAAGAAGGTGGTGGTACAGATAAGTGGGCGCGATTCTACGCTCCACGATTGGCCGAACAGTTGCCAGGTAAGCCTGCGGTAGTTGTAAAGAACATGCCTGGTGCAGGTTCTACTAAGGGCGCTAACCACTTTTCATCTGGTCGTGTCGACGCTGATGGCTTGACGCTGTTTGCGTCCTCTGGTTCTACCCAATTCCCATACCTATTAGGTGATCCACGTGTTAAGTATGATTACGCTGATTGGAATGTCGTCTTGGCAAGTTCCACTGGTGGTGTTGCTTATCTGCCAGCGGATCTAGGCGCTAAGTACAATGCTGACCCTAAGTCCCTGCTCAACGAACAGTTTATCTACGGTTCTCAAGGTGCCACCAAGTTGGACCTAGTACCACTACTGGCCTTTGAACTATTGGGTATGCAAGTTGAGCCAGTATTTGGTCTAAAAGGCCGTGGCGATGGCCGTTTGATGTTCGAACGCGGCGAAGCCAACATTGATTACCAGACTTCTTCTGCTTACTTGTCCAAGGTGATGCCACTGGTTAATGAAGGTAAAGCCGTACCTATGATGAGCTGGGGCGCTTTAGATGAGCAGGGCAACATCGTCCGTGACCCAACTTTCCCGGACATGCCTACTTTCAAGGAAGTTTATACTCAAGTACACGGTAAAGAACCTTTCGGCACTGCTTGGGAAGCCTGGAAAGCCTTTTTTATCGCTGGCTTCCCAGCCCAGAAGATGGTGTTCTTGCCTAAAGGTGCTTCTCAAGAAATGATCGATACCTATTCTAATGCCTTTAAAGCGGCTACCCAGAAAGCTGATTTTGCTGAAGCCTCCAAGAAGCGTCTAGGTATGTACCCACAAGCTACAGGTGCCACAGCTGAAGCATTTAAAAAGCGCGGTACTGAGGTTGATCAAACTGCTCTAGATTATATTAAGGGCTGGCTGAAAGACCGCTACGGCGTTGAACTATAAGTCACTTCTGACCTAGTCGAGGGGACAGCAGTCCCTTCATGAATTCTTTCCAAAAGCACCAGTAATGGGTCGATTGAGCCCTATGTGTTATTAGCGGGTGCTTTTTTATATTAAGAGATATTTAGATGGATTTCTTTGCCACGGCCTTACCCGCCTTGGGTGATGCTTTTTCGTTAATTTTGGCACCCGAAAACCTGATGTATCTGGTTATAGGTGTGGTGCTTGGCTTGTCCATTGGTGTATTCCCGGGATTAGGCGGCATTGCTGGCTTAAGTATGTTGTTGCCATTTATTTATGGCATGGACCCTGTTGCCGGTTTGGCATTGATGGTGGGCCTGGTGGCAGTAATACCTACTTCCGATACCTTTGCTTCGGTGTTAATGGGCATTCCAGGATCCTCAGCGTCTCAGGCAACTGTATTAGATGGTTTTCCATTAGCGAAAAAAGGCCAAGCGGCACGCGCCTTATCGGCCGCCTTTACGTCTTCTTTGTTTGGCGGCTTGTTCGGTGCCGCTATCCTAACCGTATTTGTATTGATTGCCCGTCCCATCGTACTGGCATTCGGTATTCCCGAATTATTGTTATTGACTCTCTTTGGCTTGTCCATGGTGGGCGTGCTGGCAGGCACTAGTTTGTTAAAAGGCCTGATTGCAGCCGGCCTAGGTATGATGATTGGTGCTATTGGTGAAGCGCCAGCGCAGGGTTCCCCGCGTATGGATATGGAGACCTGGTATTTGCAGGATGGCTTGGCCCTAGTGATCGTTGGTTTGGGTATCTTTGCCATTCCTGAAATCATTACCCTGCTGCGTCAGGATAAGCCTATTGCCAAAGGTGCTGTGCTAGGTAATGGCTGGCGTCAGGGTATGCAAGATTGGTGGTTGAACAAGTGGCTATCTTTGCGTTGCTCATTTTTAGGCGTGGTGATTGGTGTTATACCCGGTCTGGGTGGCTCTGTAGTGGATTGGATCGCTTATGGACATACGGTTCAGACTGTTAAAGACACCAGTGATTTTGGTAAGGGTGATATACGTGGTGTGATTGGCCCCGAGAGTTCCAATAACGCTAAAGAAGGTGGCGGCTTAGTGCCTACTTTGTTATTTGGCATCCCTGGTTCGGGCTCCATGGCGGTATTTATAGGAGGGCTGATTTTGTTGGGTTACGAAGCCGGCCCACAGATGATTACCAATGATTTAGACATCACCTACACCATCGTTTGGTCCTTGGCTTTGGCGAATGTGGTGGGTGCTGGTTTATGCATCTTCCTATCAGGTGGCATTGCCCGCCTCACTGCCATCCCTTTCCCCACGTTAGCGCCGTTTTTGTTTATGATGATTGCCTTTGCAGCGTTCCAGTCTAAACAAACCCCTTGGGACCTGGTTGCCTTAATTGGTGTTGGTATTCTGGGCTTATATATGCGTCGTTTTGAGTGGCCTCGACCCGCTTTCTTGATTGGTTTTGTGTTGGCAGATCAGGCTGAAGTTTATACTTATCAGGTAACCCAGATAGCAAATGTACGCCTGAAGCTGAAAGGCATGGAAGGATTAATGGATTATCTGATATCCACTACGGGAATTATCCTCTTGGTTATCATTGTGGTGTCCGTTTATCTTGGGGCCAAAAATAAGTTTAAGTTAAGCAGTGTTGCGGCTGAACAGAGCACGGGTAGCAAGCGAGGGCCAATGATCTTTACGCTTATGTTGATGGCTTTTGGAGCCCTTTATTTGCAGCAGGTCATAGCGATCAATATTATTATTGATAAGGTATTTCCCGTCACTATGGCATGTATTACCTTGTTCTTTGGTGCGGTACTGTTGTTACGTATGCGTATGTTGCCAGAGACGGCGTCTATCTTTGCTGATACTGAGCGCGGAGAGGATTTGAATGCTACTCGCACTATGTGGGCTACCCTAGCTTGGTTTATCGGTCTGTTAGCAGGCACCTTGATTACCGGGTTTATCATTGCTCTTACTGTGTTTATGTTGGTGTTCTTTCGTCTGCGTGCTGGTTTAAGTTGGTACCGTTCTAGTGCCCTGACTGTTATGTCATTAACCATTTTGCTTATCATCGCAGGCGCACTTAATCGAGACTTCCCTGGCGGTTTGCTACAGGAAATGTTCAAGTTGCCTTGGCCATTTACATAAATTCGATATCTGTCGAGACTTGTTTAGCCCAAGCAAGGCTTGGGCTTTTTGGCATTGTCGTAGTAACTGGCAGTTGGCCATATTGCAGTTCCTAGCAATATTAAGAATATAAGCTTGTATATGAGCCAATACGATAAGAAGGCCTAGCCTTTGCAGTTGATTTTAGTCGCTATTGTTTATGGCGTCTGTAGTTTGTTGGTGGGCGTTGCTGGTCATTACTCTATATTTTGAATCTGCTCACGCATTTGTTCAATAAGTACCTTCAACTCCACAGCATTGAGAGTGGTTTCGGCCACGATAGACTTGGATGACAGGGTATTAGCCTCACGGTTTAGCTCCTGCATAAGAAAATCTAAGCGACGGCCGATGGCTTGCTTTTGTAACAAGGTACGGCGCACTTCCTGCACATGGGTTTGCAAGCGATCCAACTCTTCGGCCACGTCAGCCTTATTGGCTAGTATCACCATTTCTTGCTCGAGTCGCTGTGGATCCAGTTCGGCACTCAGCTCCATGAGTTTGTCATGCAGGTTTTGGCGCTGTTTGGATAAGATGCTTGGCAGTTGTTGCTGCACCTCTACAACTATACCCTGTATGGCAGTAAGTCGTTGTTCTATCAGCTCTTTTAGAGCTAGACCCTCACGTTCACGGTGTTCAATGAGCTCTTTTAGGCTACTTTTAAACAGGCTTAAGGCGGACTGCTGTAGGTCGGCCAGATCCAAGCTTTGTTGGCCTAGTACTCCTGGCCATTGC
>JAAERS010000336.1 GCA_024230095.1 Gammaproteobacteria bacterium
CTTGTGAATGTTAATAACTCACCATCTGTAATTTCTGCCGCACCCGTGAAGATCCGCCCCATGAGTTCACGTCCAGCGACTTGAGCAGCACCGCCCACTCCGCTTGTAACGTCAACATATCTATTAATGCTTATTGCCATTTTGGTTCCCCTTTAACGGCTATTCATTTGCCATTATTGGCGTGGTTCGATTATAAATCATTTATGCGTCTAGTCATAATTAAGGCGCAACTAATAAAATTTGGTCTTCTGATTCCCAAGGCGGTACAGATAGGTTTTCACCCTGCCAGCCTTCTGGAATCTCTTTAAATTCGCCCCAATCCGAGTCGCCACCATTGATGACTGCCCCATCATTTCCGCCGACCGAATCGACTAGCGTTTTAGAATTGTCGTTTATTGCGTAGGATCTAGCAGGAGTCCCATTAATAGATATTTCCAGATTCGCTATAATCCCTTGAAGCTCAAAGCCTGCATCATATTTATAAAGCATTCCAACACTGCCCGCGCCCGTAGCTGTTTCGGTAACAGCTACACCA
>JAAERS010000337.1 GCA_024230095.1 Gammaproteobacteria bacterium
CCATGTGTCACACTTAGCTAAAATAATCGGAAATTTGTATATAAATCAAAAGAATGGAGGCAGCCTTACCAGCCACATCCCGGCACCCAAACCCACCGCTGTGGCTGCTCCCTTCCGGGTCTGACCAGATTCACGGTTTATTGTTGCGAGAGGACCAATAAGGCTACCATAATAACGCTTTGCACGGCTTACAGCGCGCTGCAAATTAGGCGGCAAGTATAGGCAATAGCGCCTTGAATCTCAAGCTGTTTTTATGATTTTTGCTTGGCATATCAAGAGCGAGGGCCAATACCTTTATCAAAACATTAAAAATTCAATTTGTGACGCCTCGTCGCCACTCGCCCCAATAGGCACAATGGCCAAACCGTCGCCATGCATAGCCGTACTAAGAACACCTGAGTTCTGATTAGTCATGGCTTTCACCTGTAACATACCCTGTGCAGAACCAACAATACGTGCACGCAAATACTCCTGCCGAACAGAAGGCCTGTCAGGTGGATTGACTAACTGGGCAGGCAGAGGCCGTAATGGTTTATCTGTCACTCCCTGCATAGCCAACAAATAAGGCCTAGCCATAACCAAAAATGTTACTAACACACTGGCTGGATTACCAGGCAAACCAAAGAATGGCGTACCCTGAATATGGCCAAAAGCCAATGGCTTGCCTGGCTTAATAGCTAACTTCCAAAGCGACAGTGCACCCAGTGCTTCGACACTAGTTTTAACGTAATCTTCTTCACCAACCGATACGCCACCACTGGTTATTACTACATCTGCAGACTTAGCCGCTTGCAGTAAGCCATCCTTGGTAGCCTGAGGATCATCTTCGATAATACCCACATCAACCAGTTCCATATCCAGTTGTGCTAGTAGGCCCGCCAACTGGTAACGATTAGAATTATAGATTTTGCCGGCACTAAGAGGCTGACCAGGGTCTAACAATTCACTGCCGGTTGAAATCACTGCTACTTTTAAGCGTCGATAAACTTCTACTTCAGCAATACCCATAGAAGCTAGCACACCCATGTGCCTAGGCGATATTAGGGTGCCTTTACTTAGTACCTTCTCACCTTGTTCAATGTCTTGACCCGCCCGACGAATAAAAGCACCTAAATGGTGCTCTCCAAGGATGCGAATACCACCATCAACAATCTCAGTCTGCTCCTGCATGACAATCAATTCAGCACCTTCTGGCACCTCAGCACCCGTGAACAAGCGTGCACAAGTGCCTACTGACAAAGCCTTTGGTGCCTGCCCTGCAGCAATACGTTGACTGATAGGAACCACGTCCATTTCAAGGTCAGACATACGTAACGCATAACCGTCCATGGCACTATTATCTGCCGGAGGCACATCCATAAAGGCTTGTAGGTCTTGCGCTAAAACACGGCCTTGTACGGCATACAATGGCAAAATTTCCAAACTCAAATCACACTGCACACCTGCCATTATGGCAGCCATCGCTTCAGTAACAGGCATTAAACCAGATTGCTTACTCATGTAGCCTTATTCTCAGGTTTGCGAATGTTGCTGATAGAAGGTCACCATATCCACAAAGTTACATGGACGGTGGCGATTATCCAGCTGCTCGCGAATAATTTGATCCCAAGCGGTACGACAAGCTCCCGTAGAGCCAGGCATAACAAAGACCACCGTACGATTAGCAACCCCAGCAACAGCACGGGACTGAATAGTGGAAGTACCAATTTCCTGGAAGGACAATTGACGAAACAACTCACCGTAACCTTCAATCACTTGGTCAAATAAAGGTAACAACGCATCTGGCGTGGTATCACGGGCCGTAAAGCCGGTACCGCCAGTCACCAATACGGCATGGACTTCTTGATCAGCAATCCACTGACTTGCAGCAGCACGAATCTGATAAACGTCGTCTTTGACAATACTGTGCTGGGCCAAACTATGCCCTGCCTCTTGCAGACGCCCTGCAAGAAAAGCTCCCGACTTATCAGTCTCCATAGTACGGGTATCAGATACCGTTAGCACAGCAATATTAAGAGGCTTTTGTGGCGCATCTTTGGACATAATAATTTCCTAGTTTCACACTTGAATAATGACTGTGCATTGTATGTTGTTTTGTTAATTGAAGGTAGATGAAATTTTACAACAATGCGCGCCAAACTGATCAACGTCAACGCTTTGTTATGGACAAAAAAAAGCCAGCTCGAAGCTGGCCTTTATAATCATGCTATGAAGCATCGTATCGACTCAATAAACAGATCGAGTTTATGCCCGTCAATTACACCGTGAAATCCGCTTCGACTATGCCATTAAACGGCCAAATATTCTTCACGCAGAGCTTGATTATCCAATACTTCCTGGGCTGTACCGGTAAATACTATTTCGCCCGTATCAATGATGATGGCGTGATCGGCTAGCTTCAAAGCAGCTACAGCATTTTGCTCGACAATAATGGTAGTAATACCCATCTGCTTCACTTCCTGCAGCATGCGTTCAATTTCTTGTACGATTACTGGCGCCAAGCCCTCATATGGCTCATCCAACAACAATAGCTTGATATCACGGCACAAGGCGCGTGCCAAAGCTAACATTTGCTGCTCACCGCCTGACAAAGACGATGCTTCTTGCTTACGACGCTCAGCTAAACGTGGGAAGTGCTTGTAGATTTTCTCTTTATCCCAACCCTTTGGTTCAGCTATTTGTGCCAAAATTAGATTTTCTTCAACGGTCACGCCTGGAATGATACGACGATCTTCACAGACCAACTGAATACCATTACGGGCTGCCTCATAGGTTTCCATTTCATGCATAGGTAAGCCGCCCAACCAGACTTCACCACTGGTCAGGGCAGGCTCGTTGGCACGAGCAATAGTGCGTAAGGTCGACGATTTACCCGCACCGTTGCGCCCTAACAGGGCAACAATTTCTCCTTCTGGAATATCAAAAGATACCCCTTGCACTACGTAGCTTTCGCCATAATAAGCATTTAAGTCACGGCAGGAGAAGAAAGATTGCACTTCATGATTGTTTTCTAATGAACTCATTATTATCTCCTTACACCTGGGCTTCGCCAAGGTAGGCTTCGATTACTTTCGGGTGGCCTTTAATTTCTTCTGGAGAGCCTTCAGCAATAATTTGACCTTGAGCCAGTACAGAAATTTTCTCAGCTAGGGAAAACACCACATTCATATCGTGTTCCACAATAACCTTGGTAATCCCCTTCATACCCTGAAGCAACTCGATGGTTTGTTCGGTTTCATGACGCGCCATACCCGCAGTAGGTTCATCTAGGAGTAACAAACGTGGCTTGTGAGCCAAACAAATAGCCATTTCCAAACGGCGTTTGTCACCACGAGACAAGCTATCTGCGCGCACATGCATCTTATCTTTCAGGCCCAGCTCAGCAATTTGCTCTTCGGCAAATTCAACCAATGGACGCTGGCGCCCCTCACCTTCAAACATATTCATACGAAAGGAGCCATCACGAGCAGCAAACACAGGAATGGTCACATTTTCCAGCACGCTCATCTCTGGAAAGATGGCCGGCGTCTGGAAGACCTTGGCAATACCCAACTGGTTAATATCGTGCGGTTGCACATCTAACAGTGGTTTGCCGTCAAACATGACTGAGCCATCATTAGGTTCTAACATACCCGTTAATACATTTAACAGTGTAGATTTGCCGGCACCATTTGGGCCGATCAAAGCATGAGTAGTCCCCTCTTCGATTTTTAAATTAACATCTTGTAGAGCTTTCAGGCCACCAAAGTTAAGGGAGACCTGATGGATATCTAGAATAGGCATTTATTCTCTCCTTATTTTTGTGTAAAGCGTGCTTGCAAACGAGACACAGCTTCCATGAAGCCACCTGGCATAAAGATAACCACGACCATAAATATCATACCCAATACCAACAACCATTGTTCACCCAAATCAACAGACAAAACGTTTTCGAAATACAACATAAAGGCCGCACCAAGCATGGGGCCAACTAGAGTACCCACTCCACCGATAACGCTCATAATGACAATTTCACCTGACTGATGCCAACCAAGGAATTCGTGGCCAACAAAAGGCTCATAGACCACCATCAATGCGCCGGCAAGAGCCGCATAAGCAGCACTAATTACAAAAGTTAACAACTTATACTTGCGGGCATTAATACCCGTGTACTCCAAACGAGTCTGGTTACACTTGATAGCGCGCATCATCAAGCCAACAGGGGAACGCTCGATACGCTTGGCCACATAGAACATCAAAATAGCGACAAAGGTAATGAAGTAAAATACGGCATCACCCTGCATCTTGATACTAAACAGCATCGGTGTCGGCATACCTGTCAAACCATTTTCACCACCGGTCCATTGCTGCAGCATCGCCATCGCCATGGAGTGGAACATCTCAGCAAAGGCCAGAGTCAATATCGAAAAGTAAATACCTGTGCGCTTCAAGGTCAGCAACCCGATCACGACAGAAACTAACGTTGATACAATCACAGCCACAATAATAGCCGGAATAATGTTGTCAGAAAAACCTTTCAACATCAGGCCAGTTGTATAGGCTGCGATGCCAAAGAAGGCAGCATGACCAAACGATAGATAGCCGGTGTAACCCAACAGCAAATCAAAGCCAACCACAAAGATGCAGAACACCATGATTTTAGTATCAAGACCAGAGTAACCACCAATCAGTGGGAACCAGAAAGGCATAGTTAACGCAATCAGAGCAAAGATAAATACGGACCTATTACGTTCGAAAAAACCTTGTTGCATTTTCATTATTCAAATACTCCCTTTGCACCAAGCAAGCCACGAGGACGAACCAACAGAACAATGACGGTAATCAGATAGACAATTATGGTGGAGAGGTTAATATCATGAGCGGTAAAACTCTGTGCCATACCGATGAGCACACCAGCTAACACGGCACCGCTCAAAGAGCCCATACCACCAATGACCACCACCAAGAAGGAAGGAACTAATAGATGCATGCCCACTTCTGGCGAAACCTGAGTTACGGGACCACCAAATACCCCTGCAACACCGGCAATCAAAGAGCCAAGGCCAAATACAATCATAAATCGACGATTAATATTGACCCCCAAAAATTGCAGCATTTCAGGGTCACGCATGCCAGCTCGGATCACCAAACCAAAAGTAGTCAAATGCAATAATGCAAATACAGCAGCAACGGTGATAATAGAGACTACTACCAAAATCAAGCGCCACTTAGGATAAACCACGAAACCTTCCAGGAAAGGGAACCATTCATGCATCATAATGATGCCATTGCCCCAGCTTGGTATAGCAAAAGGAATATTGTTGGCACCAAAAAACCATTTCAGTACTTCCTGAATCACAATCGCCAGTCCAAATGTAACCAAAATTTGATCAGTATGTGGTCGATTATAAAAATATTGAATCAAACCTCTCTCCATAGCGACACCCAATACAAAAAGGATCGCGGGAACGAGAATTAAGGCGAAGCCAAAGCCCATTGCGTCATTGATAGAAACGGCTAGATAAATTGCCA
Organism: Gammaproteobacteria bacterium; assembly: GCA_024230095.1. Classification (GTDB taxonomy): domain Bacteria; phylum Pseudomonadota; class Gammaproteobacteria; order Pseudomonadales; family Balneatricaceae; genus Njordibacter. The sequence goes on from JAAERS010000337.1 coordinate 5,512, forward strand.
CCAAATACAGGGCACCGTGGGCGAAGTTTACCACTCCCAAAGTACCGAAAATCAAGGTTAAACCCAGTGCGATAAGCACATAGATCGACCCCATCTGTAGGCCGGTGAGCAACATCATAAATAATGCGTTGGTCGACAGGTCAAACATTGCTTGTGCTCCATTTGCTGTTATTACTGAACATGGTTATTTAAAATTCTAATAGTAAAAACGCCCTTCGGCATTGAACCTCATGGGCATTTTGGGAAACAGTTAAGTTAAAGTAAGTGGGTGACCATTCACCCACTTTAGCAAAAGGCCAAATACATGGCCTTTGATCTATCTCACAAGCTCTGATTAAGCAGGCTTGTATGGACCTAGTTCACCAGGGAAGATGCTTGGGTCATAGTTGGCCGTGGCGCGATCTACTTCCTGTACTACTTCTAAGTAGTCAAAGTCGCTAGAACGAGCAGAAGGAGACTTACCCTTCATCACTAGCATACTCTTAATACACTGGTGGTCAGCACCACGGTATAAGGTAGAGCCGTTACCAGCACCATCAAATTCAAAGTCTTCTAGAGCTTTGATAACCGCTGGTGGATAGAAAGAACCTGCCATTTCACAAGCGTTGGCATACAGTAGAGTCTGTACGTAACAAGTGTGAGCCGCCTGTGATGGTGGGAAACCGTATTCAGCTACGAAAGCGTCAACGAAAACTTGAGATCCTGCATCTTGCAGAGCCCAGTTCCAACCAGACGTGCCTAGCACACCGTCGATGTTGGCAGAACCTGCACCCTTAGCCATCAAACGAGAGTATAGCGGTACAACGATTTCCAAGTTCTTGCCATTCTTCTGCATATCACGCATGCCGAAGTTAACCGCGTTAGTCAACGAGTTAACCATGTTGGCACCGTAGTGATTCAAAACCAATACGTCGGCATCAGAGTTCATCACCTGTGCTAGGTACTGAGAGAAGTCAGTGGTTTTTAGCGGCGTCATGATATTACCAGCCGTGCCCCACCCTTCTTTTTCAGTGAACTCCTGCATGGATTGCTGCTGGGTGTGCCCCCAAGAATAGTCCGCAGTCAGGTGGAATGCTCGACGATCCTTACCATACTCTTTGCTCAATACTGGAGCCAAAGCCTTACCAGTCATATGCGCATTGAAGAAATGACGGAAACCGTAACGCTGCTTATCTTTACCCGTTGTGTCATTAGAGTGGGTCAGACCACACATAAAGATAATACCCAGTTCATTACATAGGTACTGCTGCGCGATGGCGATACCGGAGGAAGAACCACCAGTAACCATAATAACCTTATCACGCTCGATCATACGACGAGCTGAGGTACGAGAAGCGTCAGCGTTAGTTTGGGTATCACCCGTAACATAAGCCACCTTCTTACCCAATACACCGTTACCAGACAACATGCTTGGCTTCAATGTATCTAGCATGCCACCACCATTATTCAGGTGTTTAACAGCTAGCTTGTATGCGCGCAATTCATCAGCGCCCTCATCAGCATAAGCGCCAGTTTGAGGCACGTTGAAACCAAATACGACTTCACTACCTTTTACTGGGTAGTTACCAATGGACTCATGTCCATCAGCCCAAGCATTCTTGGTGAAAAACATTGGCGCAGCGGCGCCTGCAGCGCCGACGGACGAAGCTTTCAATACGTCACGACGGGACCAGCCGGATGCAGATTTGTTAGACTTATCAGATTTTACATCTGTCATGGCAATCTCCTAAAATTGTTGAAACGTTGCTAAAACATCAACCAATTAATGACCTAGCAACGTAAACACAGTGTATCTGTATCGTGTAATTAGAAAATTAGACCATAGGATGTGATACCAAGGTATAACATTGGTACCAAGACGGCATAATTGAAGTTAGCCAGTAATTTTTTGGCTAATTGATATAGCGAGAGATGGCACCTTCTCGTAGTGCGCCAGTAGAAAAATACACCTTATCCAAATCAAAGGCCTGCATCACGCCTTGCATAATAGCGTAACCAGCCGGCAATACCTCACCGCGATCAGGTCGTAAGTGCTGTAAATGAACCTCATCCAAAGTAGTAAATTGCAAAATTTTTTGTCGCACGGCTTGCATACTGGCTCGGTCCAAAATACCCAAACCTTGTTCTCTCCTTTCACTCAATGCCGCTAAAGCTTTAATGGTGCCCGAAGAGCCAATACAGACTTGCCAACTACAGGCTAGATAATCGTTAAGATGAACTTGTACCGTCGCTTGGGCCTCGGCAATGGCCGCATTTAACGCAACCTCAGTGATTTTTCGAGAAGTAAAAAAACGTTGGCTATAGGCCACACACCCCATGGCATAGCTATTGAGAAGCTGAGGTTGCCATTGACCGCATACAATTTCGGTACTGCCACCACCAATATCAATCACCAACTTGGCCTGCTCTTGCAAGGTCTTTGTTTGCAGTTCCTCAAGTACCCCACGAAATATCAAATCCGCCTCATCCTCACCAGAGACGACTTTAATAGGTGTTTGTAAAACCAACTCTGCCTGCTCAATAAAGCGTTGCCGATTATGGGCAACGCGCAGTGTATTCGTGGCAATAACGTGACGGTTTTTTGGAGCCACACCTGCCATGCGTTGGGCCATACCCTTGATGCAAGCAAGAGCTCGAACTATGGCTGTTTCTGACAGTTCATTAGCATCATTAAGGCCGGCGCCAAGTTGCACTTTTTCGCCATAGCGACATACCACTCGATAAGGCTTAGCACGAGTGTCCACGATGGTCACATGAAAACTATTGGAACCCAAGTCCAGTGCGGCAGCTAGCCACGGTTTGTAAAGTGCTCGTATCAAATGGTTGTCCTTATCATTATTTGCCCCTATTACATCATTCAAAGGGCTACTGACACAAGTATGGCTAAAATGTAATAATGACAAGGCAAAAATTTCCTACCCATCAAAAAGGTAACGGCAGTTTCGCTGTGCGGCCACCGTCTACCACTAATACCTGGCCCGTAATAAACTTGGCCTCCTGCCCCGCCAAGAACACCGCTGCCTGCCCAACGTCCAAAGGCTCTCCCACATGGCCAACTGGATGCATTTGATCAAGTCCTTGCCAGGCGCCTTTTACATCCTCTTGGGCGTTAATGTAGGCATCACTCAAATCAGACTTGATCCAACCGGGTGCAATCGCATTACAACGGATGCCATAATGGCCTAAATCCACTGCCATCGCTTGAGTCATGCTATGCACCGCTCCCTTGGTGGCACAATATGCCACGTGATGGGGATTGCTAGCCAAACCTTCTATAGAGCCAATATTCACAATGGCGCCTTGACTAGCCTGCAATAGTGGCTGTAATGTTTGGCTAAGAAACACCGGCGTAGTGACATTAAGAGCCAACATGGCATCCCAATCGCTTTTCTGTAATTGGCCCATACTTTGCTCAAGCATCATACCGGCATTGTTGACCAACACATCCAAACGGCCATAACGTTGTTCAACAAAGGCCAGCAGATCATCAAATGACTGGCTATGACCTAAGTCTTGCGCTCGGTAGTCAACGTCTGGTTGTCGCAATTCATCTGGTAACGGGGAGCGCTGCACTACCAATACCTGATAACCTGCTTGTAAAAATGCTTGGCTAATACCAAGGCCTATGCCACGGCCTCCACCAGTAACTAAAACAACTTTTTTCATCTTTTTTTACTCTATCCATACACTGGCTTTGCGCCCGTAACAGGCACTACTGCGCCGCACATATAGCGCGCTGCATCAGAAGCCAAAAAAGCTATCACATCAGCAATATCTTGAGGTTCGGCAATGCGCCCGATAGGTACGCTCTGATTCAACTGTGATATACCTTCATCCGGGTCAAGGCCGCGTTTTGCAAACCCCGTACGAATCATTGGCGTATTCACCTCATTCGGGCAAACGGCGTTAATACGAATATTGTCAGGGGCGTGATCGACCGCCAGATTGCGCGTCAAACACGCCAGTGCCCCTTTGCTCGTGCAATAGGCCACATGAGCAGGGCCCGGCTCTGTGCCCCATACAGAGCTGGTGTTGACAATGGCACCAGCACCGGCCCTTTGCATATAAGGAATGGTGGCACGGCATAAAAAGAATACGGCGTTAAGATTAACATTCATGGCCGAAAACCACATTTCATCGGTGGTTTCTAGAATGGTCCCACGGGGAATAATGCCGGCATTATTAAGCAAAATATCAATCCCACCATACACTTTCACACAAGCTAACACGAGCTTCTCGCAGTCTTGCTTGTGCGCCAGATCAGTCACCTGTATGGCCACCTTATAGCCCTTAGCCTGCCATTTAGATCCTAAATCTTGCAAGCTTTGAGCTTGATAGTCGGCCGCCATTACACATGCCCCTTCACTAGCAAATAACTCGACTAGGGTTTGACCTATGCCACCGGCCGCACCGGTAATAATGACCGTTTTATCTTGAAAACGCATACGTTATCACTCCTGTTTATACAAACCTGAAGTATGATTAATAGTCCTTGAGTAACCGAATGGCGTCATATAAGGCGGCGTGAATGTTACGCCCAGCCCAAGCATCACCAATACGATAGAGATAAAAATCAGCCTCTGGATTTACCTCCAACAAACGCGGCAGGCCCTGTTGAATACCCATGAAGTCGATGTCGCCGTTGTTACGACTCAGGGGAGCTAGCTGGTGGAACAGCTCATCATTGGCATCGGTGCTGTTTTCTACCACGACCTGATCCACCAAACGGGTTTGTTGACTATTACTGTACTCATTCCATAAGGTGGCTAAAAGCTGGTGGTCTTGCTGCTGGACACCCAGCAACTCCCAATCGGCGGTCAAGCGCGCATTATGAGCATACAAATCACGCAAATAATGGGGGAAATTGACATCACCTACGTCGCGACCTACGGTGCGATGAGGACTGACCAACTCCAACTGCAGGGTACCTTTAGCCAACATATAAGAGGCCCCACTCATCGCTTGGTGCCCACCATTATTGTCATACACCAATGCCTTGGCTGCCGGTTTGGCATAGCCACTGAGAATGTCCCATAGACCAGTAACTAGATGCTCGCCAAACTTTAAAGGTAGCGGCCTAGGTAACCCACCCGTAGCCACAATGACCATTTGCGGTGCATAACTTTGCACAGTATCCCTATCGGCGAAACAGTGATAAACAAAGTCAACACCCAAGGCCTCACATTCGGCAAACAACCAGTCAGTGATGCTGGCCATTTCCATGCGACGGGGCACCATAGCGGCTAAGTTTACTTGCCCACCAACCTGTCCGGTGGCTTCTAGTAGCGTCACCTTATGACCACGTTCGGCCATTATCCGCGCCGCTTCCATACCCGCTACACCAGCCCCAATCACCAATACATGTCGGGGCTGTGAGGCCGCGTATAACGTATGAGGAATTTGGGCTTCGCGCCCCGTAGCCGCATTATGAATGCACAAGGCTTCACCTTTGGCGTGTAAACGATCCAGACAGTAGCCAGCACCAACACAAGGGCGTATTCGATGTTCCTGACCAGCCTTCAACTTTGCAATAATATTTGGATCAGCCATGTGTCCACGGGTCATACCAATCAAGTCAACAGCACCTGACTCAATGGCGTAGCGTGCGGTGGCCACATCGGTTACTCTGGTAGCATGCATGATCGGCAGTTGTAGGTTTTGTTTCATGCGTGCGGCCAGGGACAAATATGGCGCCGATGGATTACCCATAGGTGGGATACAATCTGCTAAGCCCATATCTGTAGTGAGGTGGCCACCTACAAAATTAAAAAAGTTTAACCCACCAGAGGCTTGCAATTGCTGGGCAATATGCAAGCATTGGCTTTCATCCAAGCCTTGAATACCCTGAGATTCACGCAAAAAATCATTACCAGTCATGCGAATACCCAGCAAAAACTTCTTGCCTACGGCCTCACGAATAGCCTCAATCACCTGCAAGGTAAACGCCAAACGATTATTTTTTGTCGCACTATAAGCATCGTCACGCTGATTAAATGCCGGGGTCCAAAATTGATCCAAAAGATGCGCATAAGCCATCAATTCAACACCATCTAAACCAGCCTCGGCGCAACGGTATGCGGCGCGGGCATAATCTGCCACGATGCGTTGCAGATCGGCCTCTCGCAACACCGCTGGATTGCTGCCATGGGGGCGTTCTGGAATGGCGCTGGGGGCCACTGGCGGTAACCAGTGCTCAACATCAAAAGCCGTGCGACGCCCCAAGTGGGTTATTTGGCACATGATGGCCGCCCCCTCATCATGGACCCCTTGAGCCATTTCTTTCATCCACGGCACCACACGATCATGGCTAAGATCAATTTGCGCAAAAGCCGCTGGAGAGTCCGGCGATACCGTACAAGAGCCGCCAAACATCGTCAGACCCAACCCACCCTTGGCCTTGGCTTGATGATAAAGCCGGTAGCGTTGCTTAGGCAGACGGTCTTCGATATAACCTGGGGCATGGGCCGTACTTATAAGGCGATTACGCAGGGTCAAATGGCCGAACTCAAAGGGATGCAGTAAAGGATCTAAGGACATGGTTACACCTTTATTGTTGATTGTAATTGAAACCTATCCACCACCGACAAAGTAGCGGACTAATAAGTCTCATTCAAGCCACCATCAACAGGAATCAGCCGTTCCCGACGGGCTATATAGTCGAGCAATTCGTCATTTTTGTTGACTTCCAACTTGGGCTCTTGGTAGTCAGCCAATTGGGACTTGGCAAATTTTAAGGCACGCTCGGTAATATCCATACTGCCTTCGGCAACCCACTGTTCAATGTTCATATTGTCGAGCAGGTTAGGCATAAAAAATGCCCGTTGAAAATTGTCCTGCGTATGTTGGTGGCCCAAATAATGACCACCAGGGCCCACATCACGCACGGCAGCCAGAGCCTCGTCGAAATCATCCCAACGCGGCCCTTCAGTCATGCGGTAGGCCATGGCGCACTGCTCGGCATCAACCATGAACTTGGCTACGGAGCAATGCATACCCGCTTCGTTCCACCCTGCCGAGTGCCAAATATAGTTTGCCCCTGCACTCATCACCCCCATTAAATTAACGCCACTTTCATAACCAGCTTGGGCGTCAAAAGTTTTGGCACCACCCAAAGTGTTGGAAGTGCGCCAGGGCACATCATAAAACCGCGCCATCTGACCGATCATAAAGTTCATTAGATTGATTTCCGGTGTGCCCGCCATGGGCGAGCCCGAACGCATGGACACCGTAGAAAGATAATGGCCATAAATGGCGCGCGCACCAGGTTTGAGTAACTGTGTATAGGCCAAGGCCGACAATGCTTCGGCATTTAACTGCACCACCGCTGGTACCGTAGAAGCAGGAGTATTCGCCCCCCCTAAAACAAAAGGTGAGCACAATACTGGTTGTTTACGCTGCACAAAAGCACGCAAGGCACCGAGCATGGTTTCGTCCCATACCAAAGGCGAATTACCGTTGATATTTCCCGTGGTAACCGCATGAGTATCAACAAATTCTTTACCGAACAAGATATCACACATGTCCATTACATCTTCAGCATTCCTGCCAGAGGTAGTCATGCCCATAAAGGTCTTATCAGAATACTTCATGGAAGAATAAGTAATACGCAGATGACGCCAAGGCACAGCATGGTCCATCGGTTCAACAATATGATGGGCACTGGAATGCAAAGCCGGGCTCATATGTGCCAGTTTGTGGAACATGGCCAAGTCATCCAAAGTTGGGTTACGGCGCACATCTTCCAGATCACGTAGAAATGGTGCACCCGTCATGGGCACGAATATGCTTTTTTTGCCACCAAAATCGAGATTATTGGCTGGGTTTCGCGCATGATAAGTGAATGTTGACGGGATAGTGGCAATCAGTTCACGGATCATTTCTCGGTCAAACTTGACCAAATCACCTTCCACGCGCGCGCCCGCCTTACGCCAATCTTGCAAGGCAATGGCATCGCGGAAGACCACGCCCACTTCTTCTAATATGGACATGGAAGCCGCGTCTATTTTTTTAATCTGATCTTGATCCAGCGGCTCCATATAAGGCAAGCCTCGAGTCAACTGGGGCAACATTTGCTCAATATTGTCGGTCCGTAGGGCGCGGCGGCTACTGCGCCCGCCGCGCCGAAATTTAGTCGCCTCCTGAAACGCCTTCGTCATACAACACTCCCTAATAACGCAAACCATTCGCTCGCATTTTATACAGCAAAATACGTCAATTTCAGGTACTAGACAAACTACATTTTTTCAACTTTATATTACATAAGGTTATCTATTTGCATCCAGCATCTATGCATAATAAACTGATAGCAAGTACAATCTTTGAATCATGTTATGTTACGTAAAAAACTACCTGGCATTAATGGCTTGGTAACCTTTGAAGCCGCTGCGCGCTATTTAAGCTTTACTCAGGCGGCTGATGAGCTTTGCGTTTCCCAAGCCGCCGTTAGTCGGCAAATTAAACGTTTGGAAGATCAGCTAGGCTGCCCCCTGTTTTTGCGCATACGCCGACACCTAGAATTAACCAAAGATGGCCAGCGCCTTTTTCAGGCCGTGACCATGGGGCTAGGTCATATTGGTGGTGTGTGTGATGAAATTCGTCGCACCCAAAACACCGATCAAATTACCATCGCCTCCACTTTGGCCTTCTCTACTTTTTGGCTGATGCCAAGGATTCGTGCCTTTCAACAGCAGTACCCCCACGTTAAAGTGCATGTCATCGCCACGGATAAGGCTAATGAACTGCGATCAGAAAAAGTGGATTTGGCCTTAACTTGCGGAAACAGCCAGTTACAAGGACACGAGACTCATTACCTATTCTCTGAACGGGCCTACCCCATATGCAGTCCCGCCTACCTCGAAACACACTCACGCCCCCAAACGCCCAAAGACTTACTGCAACACCGACTGTTGCACATGGACGAACAACTGTGGGAAAACATCGGTTGGGATGCCATTGACTGGTCAGCATGGTTACAACACTTTGGTGTCACTGCCATCGACTTGTCATCAGGCCTAACTTTTAACAACTACCCAATGTTAATTCAGGCGGTCATGGAAGACGAAGGCATTGCCTTAGGTTTTGAGCATTCTACGGGAGATCTCGTGGCCAAAAATAAACTGGTAGCCCTCACCGACCGCAAGTGGGATACGGGGCGTGGTTACTATTTGGCCATCAAATCCAACTTGGTACACGATCCCGATGTGCAGGCATTGAGCCAGTGGTTATTAAACAGCTATTGATCGCTTTAGTTGAATGATGCTAGGCCTCGGCTCCGGCCATAGACTCATGGCGCCAAATATTGCCCATCACGCCCAATGTCGATATAGGATGTGGCGGCATCCAAGCTGGCCTTGGCGACTGCAAGTATTGACGCAGCAATTCGCTATCGTGACCGGCCACCTGCTCTGCTAAAAGTTTGCCCGAAGCCGTGCCTCGAGCAACACCCAAGCCGTTCTGGCAGATAGCAGCATGAAGATTGCGGCCGACCTTACCAAAAACCGTTCCTTCATTGCGACTCAGACATAAGAGCCCACCCCAACTGTACTCAAACTCTAAATTTGGCAACTGGCCTCCAAAACGGCGTTTGTAAGACTGAGTATGTATCGCCTTCATGTGCGATATAATGGTTTGATCATAACGCATTTTGTGGCCAGATTTGATACCTGTACGCACCACTAAACGCTGGTCAGCGGTACGCTTAATAGTAGCACCAGCCGGATGTGATGGCACCAAGCCCCACTGTCTCTCACCACCAAGTGAAGTTTGTTCCTGTCCACTCATAACACGCGTCATACTGGCAAATAGTAACAGGGGCAGCAATTGATTTTTGTATAACCCAAACATAGCACCAAAACCATTATTACATAACAGTACATGTTGAGCCTTAATCTGTCCGTTAGGGGTACTTAACAAATGGGGCTGTGCCCACTCGTAGCCATTGACTACTGTATTTTCATACAAACTCACATTGGCCGGCAAATGAGTGGCCAACCCACGCACGAAAGCAACCGGTTGCAACGCTACGGTGCCCGGCGTATGTACCCCTGAATGATAATAATCAATGCCCGTAACCGCTTGTATTTGCTCTCCACTAAGGGATGTATAGGCTTCGCCCAAGGCATCTAATCCACGCTTAAAAGCGGCATGACTCTTTGCCCCTTGCGCCGTAGCTGCGGCATGAATTTTGCCAGTTTCACTCCAATCACAATCAATGTTGTAACGCTCTACCAATTCCCGGGCATAGGTTATAGCGCTGCGATTAAAGGCCACAATCTGACGGTCAAGATCATTGGCTCCTGTTGCCGAGCTGGTGTAAGAATCGGAGTCCAAAGTATGGGGCAAGTCAATCATAAAACCTGAGTTTCTGCCACTACTGGCCATGCCCACCGGCAAGGCATCAACCACAGCGATCTTCCAGTCGGGTTTTAATTCAGACAAACGATGTGCGGCACTTAAGCCCGCAAAACCCGCACCTAGAATCAGCGCATCAACAGCAATATCTCCCGCTAAAGCCGGCTCTATATGAGGCGCAGGCAAGCTACCGTACCAACCGCTATCATCAGGGTATTGGGGACAATTTTTGACCTTTTGCATAAGGGCTACTCAAACATGTCACGGGACAGCTCGGCTGTCTTAATAGTCAACTGCTAGCGCACCCGTAAGTTAAATGACCGTTGTCTTAATTAGTCCAACTCAGCATCAGACTCAGTGGTTAAATCTAACCAAATAGTCTTCAGTTCCGTATATTGATCATGGGCATGAACGCCATTATCACGGCCCCCAAACCCAGACTGTTTGTAGCCACCAAACGGGGTCGCCAAATTGCCTTCACCATAGCAATTCACGGTTACCGTACCCGCCTTAATCGCCTTAGCAATGAGGTGAGCCCGCCGCACATGGCTAGTGAATACAGAGGCAGCAAGGCCATAACAAGTATCGTTTGCCAAGGCGACGGCTTGCGTTGCCGTCTTGACCGTCATTACAGATAATACTGGTCCAAAAATTTCATCTTGGGCAATGGTCATATCGGCTGTCACATCATCAAAGATGGTGGGTTCGATAAACAAGCCACTACCCGTTTCAATAGCCTTGCCACCGGCTACTAGCGTAGCCCCCTCCTGCTGACCTTTCACAATGTATCCCATGACCTTGTCAAAGTGCACTTTTGACACCAGGGAACCCAAGCGATAACGGGGATCCATAGGATCACCAGTAGTCCAATTGCCCAGCTTTTCCTGCAACTTGGCCATGAGCAAGGGTTTGACACCTTCTTGCACAATCAAACGGGAATTGGAAGAGCAGTTCTCTCCCATGTTCCAGAACACGGCGGTCAATACTTGCTCCGCAACCTCATCCAGTCGCTCCGCATCATCGAGCACGATACAAGGATTCTTGCCACCACACTCCAACACCACCTTTTTCAAGTTACTTTCAGCGGCGTACTTGAGAAAGTAGCGCCCTACTTCTGTCGAGCCGGTGAAAGAGACGCCATCAATATCCATATGCCGACCCAGTGCCTGTCCACAGATATCTCCCAAGCCAGGCAGTACTTGCAAAACACCCGCTGGCACGCCCGCCTCATGGGCCAATTCCGCCATGCGTAGGCAAGTCATACTCGTTTCTTCAGCTGGTTTAAGAATCACACTATTGCCCGCCGCTAAAGCAGGCCCTAGTTTCCAGGCCGCCATAAGCATGGGAAAGTTCCACGGCAATACCGCCGCCACCACACCCAATGGTTCACGAATCACCATGGAGATAGCGTCATCGCCCGTGGGCGCTACCTGATCATATATTTTATCTATGGCTTCGGCATGCCACTGAATGCAATCAATGGTTTCTTGCATATCAATGGTTTCACAATCACGGATGGGTTTGCCACTATCCAAGGTTTCCATGACCGCCAGCTCATGGCTGTGACGCCGTAATAACTTCACAAACTGAATCATTATCTGCTTGCGTTCAGACGGACTCTTCTTGCTCCAAGTACCACTATCAAAGGCTTGCCGAGCTTTTTGTACGGCTTGGTTAACGTCGGCTTCATCACAGGCGGCAATCTGGCCCAGTTCCTGTCCAGTTGCTGGATTGTGGGTGGCAAAGGTAGCGCCACTTTGGGAGGCCGCAAAATGGCCATTGATAAAGGCATTGGTTGGCAAATTTAATTTGTCAGCAATAGCTAGGTAATCCTGTTTACTTAACATGTTGTATACTCCCTGGCCTAGTTGGCGCTATCTGATTCGGCCAGAATATTGGCAATCGTGGTTTGCACCACTTCAACGGTTACTTCAAATTCGCGACGCATTTCCTTGGTCAAGCCTCGCAAAGGCTTGCGTACAGAACCAGCAAACATGCCCTGCAATTCACAGCCAAATTTAATACTTTGCACAAATTTTCCACCCTGTTCCAAGGCCTTCATGAGCGGCAGCAGCGCCGTCATGATGCGGCGACCTTTATCAAAGTCTTTTTCCACAGCACAAGCATGGTACAAAGCATAATGTTCCTGCGGCAGAAAGTTTGAAGCACCGGCTACCCAGCTACGGGCCCCCCAAGCAAAAAATTCAAGGGCTTGATCATCCATACCCACAGAAAGCTGAATATGGGGATAATGACGCGCTAACAGATGCAGTCGGTTGATATCACCACTGCTCTCTTTAATAGCACAGAAACTAGCACGCTGACTAACATGCTCTAAGAACACTTCATCCATGGGGGCATTGGTACGATCAGGAAAGTTGTAAAGCATAATAGGTAATTCCGTAACCCGCTCCACTGACAAGCAGTGACGTGCCAATTCCAATGAGGTCGGACAAGCGTAATAAGGCGCACCTAGCAAAAGGCAATCGGCACCAATACGCATAGCTTCACGCGCATAATCCTCCGCATCCTCTGTGCGCAACGCACCAACACCAGCAATCAAAGGCACACGATCTTGGGTAACTTCTCTGGCAATTTCCATAGTGCGCACACGTTCCTGTTTGGTCATGGCATAGTATTCACCAGTGGTACCGCCAACTATAATACCTTGCACGCCAGCATCGATGATGCCAGTAATGACATCCGCATAGGCTTTTTCTTGAATAGTAAAATCATCGGCGAAGGGGGTAATCACCGGCGTATAAATTCCTTCAAATTGCATAACGCCCTCATTTAGAGTTACTTGGAAATGAGATTAGCATATAAGCACTAAAGAGTAGGGTCAAACAACATTTTTACGGACCAATTGATAACATTAAGTTATACAAAAGCTGTATTGTAAATGACAAGCCACTGGCTGCACATCGTGATATGCTTGCTGGCATCACAAATTCGGACAACAACCATTCTAAAGTTACTATGCAGCTCATTGTACATTCCAGTATCGACAGCGTGGCACAATCTGAGTGGAACTTTCACCAGCAAACCAACACCCCTTTCACTTGTTTTGAGTTTCACCAGTGTCTTGAACTCAGTGGCTGCACAGGCCCCCAAACGGGCTGGCAGCCCATGCATTTGATGTTTGTTGGGCTAGGCAAACCCGTAGCGCTAATACCCGCCTATCTAAAAACCCATTCTTGGGGTGAGTATGTTTTCGATTTTGCTTGGGCCGAAGCCTATGAACGCTATGACCGACCTTACTACCCAAAATTGGTGGCAGCGATTCCCTATACGCCCTGCGCTGGTCCACGCATGTTACTAGCACCGGGGGCAGACAAGCAGCAGACATTGCAAGTTATTGCGACACAAATGCCATTTATTGCCCAGCAATACGGGTTCCATAGTTGGCATTGGTTATTTGCCCAGCAACAGGATTGGCCCACAGCCTCAGAGTCAACACCTTGGCACCGGCGGTTAGGCTGCCAATACCATTGGTATAATCAAAATTACTATGGCTTTGATGATTTCTTAGCTTCTTTGACCTCGCGAAAAAGAAAGACTCTACGCAAGGAACGGCAAAATATCAGGCAACAAGGTATCGATTTTGAGTGGCTAGAGGGGCATGAAATCAGTGAGCTCGATTTGGCTAAATTCCATCAATGTTACGCCAATACCTATCATGTGCGGGGCCGTCAACCCTATCTAAATGCCAGATTTTTCCAGTTATTGGTAGAAAAAATGCCCACCCAGATTACCTTAATGAAAGCCACTCAACATGGCGACAGTATCGCTTATGCTTGGTATTTTAAGGATGAAAATAACCTGTATGGGCGATATTGGGGCTGCTTGAAAGAAGTGCCCTTATTACATTTTGAGGCTTGTTATTATCAAGGCATTGACTACTGCATTGCCCAAGGTATCCAGCACTTCGATGCAGGTGCCCAAGGAGAGCATAAACTAGCACGAGGGTTCATACCTCAAGCCACTCACTCGTACCATTGGCTGCAAGATACAGGTTTTGACCAGGCCATTGCTCAGTTCTGCCAAAGAGAAGCCGAACAAGTAAACGAGTACATCACTTGGGCACACCAACAAACTCCCTATCGAGACTGACAGGTGCCTAGCGCCTCTCGCCAACTGGGCTTCTAATCAATAGTCTCATGACACACTGTTAATGACTTTTTAGTCACTGATTTGACCCGCGCGGCATTTAAACCTACTGTAGGGCTATTCAATAAAACAAGCGTTTAAATACTATGTCGAACAATCCTTACCCACACCTACTTGCTCCTTTGGACTTGGGGTTTACCCAACTTAAGAACCGCGTCCTAATGGGGTCTATGCACACTGGCTTGGAAGAAGCAAAAAATGGTTTTGAGCGCTTAGCTGCGTTTTATGCGGAGCGAGCCGAAGGCGGCGTTGGTTTAATTGTCACAGGCGGTGTTGCCCCCAACAGTCAAAGTTTGGTATTCCCTGGCGCTATTGTACTCAATAAACCTAGCCAAGTAGATAATCACAAATTGGTTACGCAAGCCGTGCATGCGGCGGATAGCAAAATTTGCATGCAAATACTGCATACGGGCCGTTACGCCTACTTACCTGACTCCATCGCCCCGTCGGCGATTAAAGCCCCCATCAACCCCTTCACGCCCAAAGCGGTCTCCGTAGAGGAAATCGAGCAGCAAATTGAGGACTTCGTAAACTGTGCCCAACTTGCCCAACAAGCGGGATATGATGGGGTCGAAATCATGGGTTCAGAGGGTTATTTCCTGAATCAATTTATAGTCACCCGCACTAATCAGCGCGACGACCAGTGGGGGGGCAGTTATGACAACCGCATGCGCTTGGCTGTGGAGGTTGTTCGCCGAGTACGTGAAGCTGTTGGTGAACATTTCATCATTATTTACCGTTTGTCCATGTTGGATCTCGTGCCAGAAGGCAGTAATTTGGATGAGGTTATACAACTAGGTCAAGCCATAGAAAAAGTAGGCGCCAGCATTATCAACACTGGCATCGGCTGGCATGAAGCACGTGTTCCCACTATTGCCACCAAGGTGCCTCGCGCGGCCTTCACTTGGGTCACCCAAGCCGTGCGCCAACATCTCTCTATTCCTGTTATCACCTCCAACCGCATCAACATGCCCGATACGGCAGAGCAAGTCATTGCTGACGGCCATGCCGATATGGTATCCATGGCTCGGCCGTTCTTGGCAGATGCCCAGTTTGTCAATAAAGCCGCCGCTAACCAAGCCGATCATATTAATACCTGCATCGGTTGCAACCAGGCCTGCCTAGACCATGTATTCCAGGCTAAAACCTCCACCTGTCTAGTTAACCCTAGAGCCTGTAACGAAACCAAAATGGTATTCACGCCTGTGGCCAGCAGCAAAAACATTGCTGTGATAGGTGCTGGTCCGGCCGGTCTAGCTTGTGCTGTGACAGCAGCACAACGTGGCCACAAGGTGAGCCTGTATGATGACCACCCCAGCATTGGCGGCCAATTTAATATTGCCCGACGCATCCCTGGCAAAGAAGAATTTAACGAAACTCTGCGCTATTACCAAGTGCAATTGGAGGAACTCGGGGTCGCCATGCATCTAAATACCCGCCTGTCTATGGATGATGTGCAAGCCCTTAAAGCCGACGAAGTTGTCATTGCGACGGGTATAACCCCACGCCAACTAGACATTCCAGGCATCAACCACACGAAAGTACTCACCTATTTGGATGTCATGAACGGCGCTGCTGTTGGTAACAAGGTGGCCATTATCGGCGCCGGTGGCATTGGCTTTGATATAGCCGAGTACCTGAGCCATGGAGATCGACAGCCCAGCCAAGACATTCCCCAGTTTATGGCCCAATGGGGAATAGACATGGACTTACAAGCACGTGGTGGCATAGCTAACATGCCGCAAGACATAGAGCCGTCGCCACGAGAAATTCATCTCTTGCAACGCAAGGCCAATAAGGTGGGATCTGGTCTAGGTAAAACTACTGGTTGGATTCACCGCTTGGGCTTACAACAAAAGCAGGTACATATGCATGCCGCTTGTGAATACCTTGGTATCGACGATGCTGGTTTACATGTCAGAGTCGCTGGAGAAACGCAACTACTGGACGTAGACCATGTCGTCATTTGTGCTGGACAAGAACCACTGCGCGAACTGGCCGCCGCCAAACCAGGCCATTGCCACATTATAGGTGGCGCCGATAAAGCCTCGGAACTAGATGCAAAACGTGCCATTCGTCAAGGCACCAAACTGGCTATGCAGCTATAACGCAAAGGACTTACCATGAACTATAAAACTTTTACCTTGGAGATCGCCCACAATAAAGTTGCCCATCTGCGTTTTAATAGGCCCGAAGCCTACAACAGTTTAAACATGGATTTTTGGCAAGAATTCCCAACCGCCATACGCCATCTAGATCAGCAATCTTTGTGCCGTGTTTTGGTGATTAGCGGCGAAGGTAAACACTTTAGCGCGGGCATGGACTTGGGCGTGTTTAGTAGTGGCGCTATTAAACGTCCCAAGGAGGCGGCGCGCCGCAACGAGCACCTGCGCCAAATTGTATTGCAACTACAGAGTATTATTTCTAGCATTGAACAGGCTCGTTTCCCGGTATTAGCCGCCATTCAAGGAGGCTGCATTGGTGGAGCTCTAGATTTAGTATGCGCCTGTGATTGTCGCTACATGAGCGCCGACGCCTTTGCTTCTGTAGAAGAGGCCAAACTAGGCCTAGCTGCTGATATTGGCAGCTTGCAACGGCTACCCAAATTGATTGGCGACGGCTTGGCCCGCGAGCTGGCTTATACAGCACGCCGCATGCCAGCGGAGGAAGCCTTACAATGGCGTTTAGTCAATCAGGTGTTTGACGATGCCGAAAGTCTGATCAATGGGGTAATGGACATTGCCGCACAAATGGCCAAACATTCGCCCATGGCTATCTATAGTAGCAAAGAAAATCTTAACTACAGCCGTGACCACAGTGTCACCGAGTCCCTGCGCTACCAGGCCACTTGGCAAGCGGGCATGTTCCAACCCGAAGGGGACATGATGGCCGCATTGATGGGCAAGGGTCAAAAAACTGAAGCTGACTACAAAGAACTACAACCTAGCCAGAGCGACTTTGTAGAATAACAACCCTTGCAGGTCAGATTTAACCTGACCTGCAACTCTGGCCCAGTTGGCCAATACACGGCGCCCTTGCACACTTATCTCCCTGCGACATGCAAAACAAGACCTAAACGACCCCTGGCAATGTCTACCGATCTTCTAGCATGGCTAGTTGATTTCTGCTGGCACTTACCCGTTATTCCCTTATCCAGCAGCACACTAACCCTTAGGCAATAAAAATCTAATGAAAAAAACGTGGCATCCGCGCGTGACATGGGTTATTTTCCATCGACAACCAAAATAGCACCAAGGCTCAAGGGACATTGGTTGCTTATTTAAAGCACAAATCAAGCCCGTTCAGGTGATAGAAATCTTCATAAAAGTGCCTCTTAGCCTGCATTTTTCATGCTATAGGGCAATATAACGGCTTATACGAACGCCCCAAATAATCATAAGGAATTCAGCATGCAAGGCCTATATAATAAGAAAGTACTCGTCACTGCCGGCGCCAGTGGCCTTGGCAAAGCCACCACCGAAGCGTTACTCAAGGCAGGAGCCCGAGTACATATATGCGACATTGATAAAGATGCGCTACATCGTATGCAGCAACAAAACCCTAGTATTTCCTACTCCACCACCGATGTTAGCGATCCAGCTCAGGTAGAAGCTTTATTCTCCGATTTACAACAACAGTTTGGACAGACACTGGACTTTGTTGTTAATAATGCCGGCATCGCAGGCCCTGCGGGAGCATTACAAAGCATAGACACACACGACTGGAAAGCGACGTTTGACGTCAATTTGCACTCCACGTTTTATGTCAGTCGTTTAGCGATACCCATGCTGCAGCAGGCCAAAGGCGGCGCTATCATGAACCTGTCATCCACGGCTGGATTGTACGGCTACCCCAATCGCAGCCCTTACGCAGCTGCCAAATGGGCTATCGTCGGTTTAACCAAAACCATGGCTATGGAGTTAGGTCCAGACCAGATTCGTGTTAACTGCATTTGCCCTGGTTCGGTCAATGGCGAGCGTATGGATAGAGTCATTAGTAATATTGCGGACGCCACAGGTGAATCCATTGAAAAGGTGCGCCTGGACAATGTACGTAACACATCCATGAAAACTTTTGTAGATGCCGAAGATATCGCCAATATGATTATATTTAGCTTCTCCGATTTAGGTGCAAAAATAAG
Source organism: Gammaproteobacteria bacterium (assembly GCA_024230095.1). Lineage (GTDB taxonomy): Bacteria > Pseudomonadota > Gammaproteobacteria > Pseudomonadales > Balneatricaceae > Njordibacter. The sequence goes on from JAAERS010000337.1 coordinate 24,173, forward strand.
CGGACAGGCTCTCACTGTAGATGGTGATACCCATAGTTTGGCTGTCTATGACTAGACCTCATTTGGCCTGAAGACCAGGGTAAATATGACTTTTTCAGTCGCCTACAATCAGCCATAATCAAGCCAGCGCCTTGAAAAATCAGCGGATATTTGAAGCTGCCCTAATTTCTCTATTTGCGACACATACATACTTAACCCATGCCCAAACATTCTTTTTACCATATTATAATGGTAAGGTTCACAGGGCTGATGTATGGTAAGTCTTGATAAACTAGCCACATACAGCCTGTGCTGATATTGGCTTTTGATTGATTTTGTCTGGTATATTCGCATACTCTCAATGAAACATAACCAAGTAAATAGTTAAGCAAATAGTTAAGTGAAATTAATTAACATGCGATTTAAATTAATTTAAAGTTATTACATAATAGCCCTGCCAGATAAGTTAACAAGGAACGGATACCCTTCCGATTAGGGCTGAATAGCCACAAAATTGAGACAAGGCATTCGTTTTATAAAAATATCGATACCATATCGATACAATAAAGAATAATACGAGCTAAGAAAATATGTCCGCTGAATCCCCTCTGGTGCGTTTCGAAAATATTCAAAAGAGCTACGATGGCGAAATACTTGTTGTAAAAGACTTCAACCTGGATGTTGCCAAGGGCGAATTTGTCACCATGTTAGGCCCATCCGGGTCAGGCAAGACTACCTGTCTAATGATGCTGGCCGGATTTGAGCCTGCCACGAACGGAGAAATTTACCTAAAAGGCAAGCCCATCAACAAAGTGCCTCCCTACAAGCGTGGCATTGGTATGGTGTTCCAAAACTATGCCCTGTTTCCCCACATGACCGTTGCCGAAAACCTGTCCTTCCCCCTGGAAGTGCGCGGCATAAGTAGATCTGAGCGGGAAACCCGAGTCAAACGGGCTCTGGATATGGTGCAACTGGGTGAATTCGGCGGCCGCCGCCCCATGCAGCTATCTGGTGGCCAGCAACAGCGTGTTGCGGTAGCCCGCTCTCTGGTATTTGATCCAGACTTGGTGTTGATGGACGAACCACTGGGCGCCCTGGATAAAAACCTGCGCGAACAGATGCAATATGAAATCAAACACCTACACGAACAACTGGGTTTAACCGTGGTTTATGTTACCCACGATCAGACTGAAGCTTTGACCATGTCCAATCGTATTGCCGTTTTTGACGATGGCATCGTTCAGCAATGTGCCGCACCAGCTGCTCTATACGAAAATCCTGAAAATGCTTTTGTCGCCAATTTTATTGGTGAAAACAATCGCATTATGGGCACGGTTAAAAATATTGATGGCGAACATGTCAGCGTCACCGCCGATAGTGGTGACAACATCGTTGCTCACAAAGTAAATATAGAAAATGTGGGCGATCGCACCACCCTATCCCTGCGCCCCGAACGTGTTTTCGTATCACCAGAAGAAGGTAGCGTAGACAATGTATTTTCAGCTAAGGTAGAGGAATTAATCTACCATGGCGACCACATCCGCACTCGTTTTAAGGTATGTGGTCACGACGATTTTATCGTCAAGGTTCCTAACTCAGCTAAACATTCTGCGTTGCAAGAAAACAACACAGTTAATATTGGCTGGAAAGTGGAAGATTGCCTAGCTTTAGACGCCTAATCAAGGTTTTGAAATAGGTAACACAATTTGTTGCAGCAATATAAATACAATAAATCAGGAGAGATTTTCATGAAAAAAATAATCAACAAGACGTTGATATCCAGCGCTGTTATAGCCACTTTGGCTTTTAGCTCCGCACAAGCCGATGACATCACAGTCGTCTCTTGGGGTGGCGCTTACACCAAATCTCAAGTTGAAGCCTATCACAAGCCTTGGATGGCCCAAACTGGTAATACAGTTGTATCCGAAGACTACAGTGGTGGTTTGGCCGAAATCAAAGCACAAGTAGAAGCCGGCAATGTCACTTGGGATGTTGTTGATGTTGAATTATCCGATGCTATCCGTGGTTGTGACGAAGGCATTCTGGAAGTCATCGATCCATCTATTCTGCCCGCTGCCGATGACGGCACCGCAGCAGCTGATGACTTCCTACCTGGAAGCATACACGAATGCGCTGTTGCTAATATCATTTGGTCAACGCTTATTGCTTTCGATACGACAAAGTACAGCACAGCACCAACAACGATGGCAGACTTCTTTGATCTTGACAAGTTCCCAGGTAAGCGGGGCATGCGTAAATCACCTAAAGCGATGCTAGAAATGGCATTGATGGGTGATGGCGTTCCTGCCAATGAAGTTTATGACGTAATGAGCACTGAAGCTGGTATTGCCCGTGCATTTGCCAAATTAGACACCATCAAAGATTCTGTCGTTTGGTGGGAAGCGGGGGCACAACCACCACAGCTTTTGGCTGACGGTGAAGTGTCTATGACTATTGTTTGGAATGGTCGAATATTTAATGCCATTGCATCTGAAGGCCAGCCATTCGGTTTAATATGGGATGGTCAAATATATGACCTAGACCTTTTCGTTATACCAAAAGGTAGCAAAAATCTAGATGCAGCATTGGACTTCGTTACTTTTGCAACTGGGACCCAACCATTAGCCGACCAAGCTAGCTGGATTCCTTATGGTCCTACACGACAGTCCTCTATCGCAAAGATAGGCACTTTCCATAGTGATGCTTCTATAAACATGGTTGATCATATGCCAACCACAGCAGCAGCAATGAAAAATGCACTACAGAACGACTTTGAGTTCTGGGCAGATAACCAGGATCAGTTGAACGAACGTTTCAACGCCTGGTTGACCAAGTAATTTTCACTTAAAAGTGTCAATTAGTAAGAGCAGCCCTATGGGCTGCTCTTCTCTTTATTCTAACAATCAGAATCTATCCTTATGAGCACTGCAGAATTGACCCTTACGGAAGATGGCATTCCGTTAAAAGAAAAACTGGCTAAAACCACAGCATTGCAACGTCGTCGCGCCCTGCTATTGACGCTGCCGCTAGTGATATTTTTAGTGGTGAGCTTTGTCTTCCCCATCGGCCAAATGTTATTCAGTAGTGTCCATAACGATAAGGTTTCCGCCGTTGTGCCTACCTTTGCCGAGGCTATTATTCAATGGGATGGCGAAGGCCTGCCATCGGAGCAGATATTTGAAATATTTGTCAAAGATTTAGCCGCTGCCAAAAAGGTCCGTGAAATTGGCCGCACCGTGGGCAATATGGCAACACGTATTAACTACGAAATGCCTGGTTCCCGCAGCCTTTTCACCTCTACGGCGCGCAAAGCAAAAAAAATAGAGGCGCCTTACAAAGAAAACCTGATTAAAGTAAACAAAAAGTGGGCTAACCCTACTATTTGGCTCACTATGCAGCGTGCTGCACGCGACATTACACCGGCCTTCTATGTTGCGGCTTTGGACTTGAAATACGATGAAAATGGCGACATAGTGCGTGCCGATGAGTTGTATCAAATCTATCTAAACAACTTTATAAAGACCTTGGGAGTTTCAGCTTTAATTACATTGATTTGTGTTGTACTAGCATACCCTGTAGCTTACTTGTTATCAGTACTGCCATTACGTCAGGCCAACCTCCTCATGATTATGGTGTTGCTGCCTTTCTGGACATCTTTATTGGTGCGCACCACAGCCTGGATTGCTATTTTACAAACGGAAGGTGTGATTAACGATATGCTCGTGTTTATGGGGTTCATATCTGATGACGGACGCATTCAGATGATCTACAACCAAACGGGTACGATCATTGCCATGGTACACATCTTGTTGCCATTTATGATTCTGCCTCTGTACAGTGTTATGAAAACCATACCACCAACTTATATGCGTGCGGCCTTATCTATGGGCGCTAAGCCATTGTATGCTTATCGCAAAGTATATTTGCCGCAAACCTTACCGGGCCTAGCTGCGGGTACCCTTTTGGTATTTATTCTGGCCATTGGCTACTACATCACACCAGCTCTAGTAGGTGGTGAAGACGGTCTCTTGATTTCCAACCTTATTGCTTATCACATCCAGAAATCCCTTAACTGGAGCTTAGGGGCAGCGCTAGGTACATTACTGCTAGCCGTAGTACTCATTCTATACTGGCTGTACAACAAACTAATCGGCATCGACAAGCTGCGCTTTGGTTAATAGACAAGGATAAGGGATATTATAATTATGAATAAATTTATTCAGCAAAAAGGCAAAGCGATCATTTATCTATTGATTGCTGCCGTCCTCGTAACTTTTCTCACCGGTACAATAAAAGCCGCTGTTGGCTTCTTACTGGTGTTTGGCGTACCTCTATACTTCATGAGCAAGATGCCAGAATATGCCACTACTGGCGAACGCTTTACACGCTATATGTTCTTGGTGATTAGCTCTAGCATTTTGGTATTTTTGATTACTCCGGTGATTATTATTATTCCACTGTCTTTTAATGCCGAGCCCTACTTTACCTTTACCGATGGCATGTTGAACCTAGACCCTGACGCCTTCTCAATGCGCTGGTACATGGATATTCTGCACAATGGTATGGCAGCACCACAGGCTGTAGAAGGCTGGTGGAAAGATATGTGGGAAAACGCACAATGGATTCGCGCTGCACGTAATTCCTTCTTTATTGCTACCATATCTACCGTGATTGCAACCAGCCTTGGTACGCTGGCAGCCCTAGGCCTATCACGCCCAGAAATGCCCTACCGTGCTTTAATTACCAGCTTATTGATCTCACCTATGATCGTACCCTTGGTCATTACCGCCACTGGTATGTTTTTCTTCTACTCTGATATCGGCCTAGCCAAGACCTACTGGGGTGTCATATTAGCTCACGTAACCTTAGGTGTACCTTTTGTTATTATCACTGTGACAGCGACCTTAAGTGGCTTTGATATGAGCTTGGTGCGTGCGGCACAAAACATGGGGGCAAATGGTTGGACCACCTTCCGCCGTATTATCATGCCTCTGATTTTACCTGGCATGATTTCTGGCGCGCTGTTTGCCTTTATTACCTCTCTAGACGAAGTTGTGGCAGTACTGTTTATTGCCGACGTAGATCAACGTACTATTCCACGTCAAATGTTCTCTGGTATTCGCGAACAGATCTCCCCTACTATCCTGTCGGTAGCCAGTATTCTGGTACTGATATCCATCATTTTGCTGACCGTGTTAGAACTACTGCGCCGTCGTTCCGAGCGTCTGCGAGGCATGTCTCCAGGTTAACAACTGATTAGATATTAATAAAAGGCTCCCCATGGAGCCTTTTTTTTGTTACAGTACTTTTTTATTTCATTCGGTGCCTAACAATTGATGAGTTCATCACTAACTATCGGCGTGCTATTATGCGACACGCTCCACGATTACCTACAACCACAAGTAGGTGGCGATTTTGATGAACTGCTTCGCCAACGTATACAAAATGTTGACCAACAGTTTATCTTAAAGGCCTATCGCGTCCACCATAATGAATTACCAAGCAGCCCTAGCGAAGCCGATGTATGGCTAATTAACGGCAGTCCAAACAGCGTTTATTATGAACTGGACTGGATCACCCGACTAATCTCCTTTGTAAGACAAGTGCATGCCGCCAAAGTACCATTGGTGGGCTTTTGTTTTGGCCATCACATCATTGCCACAGCATTAGGCGGCAAGGTAGAACGAAGTACTCAGGGTTGGGGGCTTGGCATCGCCAATTATCCAGTCACTCAGCCTAGCAGTTGGATGCAGCCAGCGATAGACAATTACCATATATTTGTCTTCCACCAAGATCAGATAGTGAACTTGCCGGCCAACACACAGGTACTTTCTGGCAACGAATTCTGCCCCTATTTTTGGCTACAATACGATGACAAAACCATGAGCACACAAGGTCACCCGGAATTCTATAAAGGTTTTTTAAGTGCGGTATTAAGTTCTGATGAATTTGATGACCTGCCCGAGGTACGCGAACAAGGGCTTAATAACCTTCAAGGTGAAGCAGATACCAAGATTATGTTCCAATGGGTTACCAACTTTTACCGGCAGGCTTTAGGGCTGTATTAGGGGCCCTAATCCAATACCGCAACAGACCCCATTGCCACCATCTCTTTAGAGCCTGCGCAAGTAAATTCTTGGCTGAGCACACAAATAAACTCAACATAACCAAAGCGGCGATCAGGCCTGACCTCGATGGTTCCAACTACCAAATTAAAAACAGACACACCCTAAAAAGCTAACTGTAAACGTGCACTTCTGGGCCATTCTCATGCTCTCTCGAGGGCTAATCTATAGTAAGGCATTGACCTGCAGTATCAAACACTGTTTAACATATCTGCAGGTCACATTGTGAGTCATACTTTGGTTGCTAGTCACTAGGCACCCCCTACTGCTGGTATAGCGCCATTATTAAACTCGCCATTAAACCAATAAAAAAAGGCCCAACTTAACCAGCAATACCATATTGGCAAGCAAACCCAACAGATAAAAATAGCTGCGAGGACTTGGATTTTTCGGCGTAGCAATTGTGTAGTACAGCCACATATGAATTAAACGTGCGATAGCGTATACCCATATACAGGCACTTACCCAACTAGAATCCAAGCCCACCATTATCGCCACAATAACAGAGCCCAACATGAGCAACAGATTTTCTAAAGAGTTAATATAAGTACGATGACTACGAAAAACAAAGGACTCGTGGCTAAGCTTCGCATCCACTACGCCAGGCACATAATGACGCTGTCTGCGGTGGGCTATAGAGGCCACTGCAGCCTGCACAAAAACGGTTAAAAGAATAACCCAAATGCCCAAAAATGCGCTTGAATAAGCACTCAACATAATATTTATCTCGATATATATTTTCAACAAAAAAGCCAGCTACATGAGCTGGCTTATATTATGACATATTAAATATGAGGAAATATTTATGTGACCCGCAAGCCATACTCTTGTGAAGCATCAGCTAACCACAAGAAAAAATAGTCAGAAAAACTACGACGAATAACCAAATCAAAAGAGCCATCCGCGCACTTGTGGATGATAGCCCCTGTCTTGGCAAAGGTAGTTTGCACCACTTTACCTATCCCTAAGTTGCTTGGGTGGCAATCATATACCGTAGACTTCATCATCAAATCATCGACTTGTGGGCCCGACAAGTTAACCAATGTTTGACCACTAGATTGATCGGTCACAGCCACGTGTTGACCCGCCAGCGCATCACGCAGATCGGCCTCTACCTGCGCCTGAGTGTCCGCAGCAACCAACAACAACCATTCATTAGGGCACAACCAGTAAATACGTGTAGTACCCTGTTCAGCGCTGCTATTGGGTTGCGTTGGTAAGGCTACACCTAGCACCTTGGCAACAGCACGGGTAAACGCCTCATCTTGCGGATTACCCCGCAGGTTCAAATGCCCTCGAAATGGATCTTCTCGCATAATAACATTGGCATTGGTTACGTGTGCCGGCGCAGTTATATGGTGCAATGGTGTTTTAAGGCTAGTCATGGTGACGCTCTCCCTTTGGGTCATAGAACACGGGACTACAGATTTCGGCTGCCAGCACACGTCCGTCAGCCAATGGGAAATACACTGTATCACCCGTCTTATGGTGCCCTGCTTTCACCGTACCCAAAGCAATACCGTGCCCCAAACACTCGCTCCAGTAGCTAGACGTAACATGGCCTAACATATCCATAGGTATAGGTTGTGTCGGGTCAGCCACAATTTGTGATCCTTCTGGAATCACCACAGTCGGATCTGTCGGCTTTAGGCCCACCAAATGCTTGCGATCATCGCGACTAGTATCTGGCCGGGTAAAAGAACGCTTACCCAAGAAACTAAACTCTTTATTTTTACCCACCACCCAATGCATACCGCAGTCTTGGGGCGTCAAAGAACCATCAGTATCTTGGCCAACAATAATGTACCCTTTTTCAGCACGCAATACATGCATGGTCTCGGTACCATAGGGAGTAATATCAAACTCTTCACCAGCCGCCATTATTTGTTGCCACATATGCAGGCCCTGATTAGCCGGCACGTTGACTTCGTATGCGAGTTCGCCCGTAAAGGAGATGCGGAAAATGCGTGCCTTAATGCCGGCAACCGTACCTTCACGCCAATCCATAAACTTAAATGCCTCCGCTGACAGGTCAACATCATCACACAGCTTTTCCAATACCTTACGTGCATTAGGACCTGAGAATGAACAGGTGGCCCAATGGTCTGTTACCGAAGTCAAATAGACTTCAAGTTCTGGCCATTCAGTCTGCAACCACATTTCTAACCAAGACATTACGCCTGCGGCACCACCAGTTGTGGTGGTCATCAGAAAATGGTTATCACCAAGGCAAGCAGTTACACCGTCGTCAAATACCATACCGTCTTCTTTAAGCATCAAACCATAGCGGCATTTGCCGGGTGCTAGCTTACTAAAGGCATTGGTATAAACACGATTCAAGAATTCGCGTGCATCCTTACCCTGAATATCAATTTTACCCAAAGTAGAAGCGTCAACCATACCCACACTGCGGCGTACAGCCATGCACTCACGATTCAGGGTTTGTTGCATTGACTCACCCGCCTTTGGATAATACCAAGGGCGTTTCCATTGGCCGACATTTTCAAATAAAGCACCATTATCAAGGTGCCAAGAATGCATGGCAGTATGACGAGCAGGATCCAACAATTCACCAATATCACGCCCACCAATAGCCCCGAAAGTAACGGGTGTATAGGCGGGGCGAAAGATGGTAGTGCCCGTTTCGGCAATCGTCTTGCCTAGGTTCTTGGCCGTGATGGCCATGCCGTTGATATTACCTGTCTTACCTTGGTCGGTACCGAAACCCATAGCCGTATATCGTTTGACATGTTCAATAGACTCAAAACCTTCACGATTTGCCAGCTCAATGCCTGCCGCGGTAACGTCATTTTGGAAGTCAACAAACTGTTTCGGTGCACGGCTCACGGGTTTGGTATGAGGTACCAAATACATGGCCTGTGCCGGACATATAGATTCATCACCACAATCATACTGGTTATGGACTTCACTAGCGGCTGCTTTGGCGCCCATTTGGGCTCCAGCGGTTAAGGCACCTGCAGTACTATATTCACCGTCAATAGCACCCGCCAAGTGCTGCTGTTGCAGCGTTGGACCAGGTACAAATGCGGCCACCTCATCATTCCACTGGGGACGGCTACCCGTGTGACAGCTTAGGTGCACAACCGGGCTCCAACCACCGGCAACGGCGATCAGATCACAACTCATGCTCATTGGCTGCCCGGTAACCTTATCACCCTCAATATCAATGGGTGCAACCATGGCGTCGGTGACCTGTTTATTGCCCTTAGCCTCGATAATGGCATGGCCTGGCTTAACAGTAATACCGGCTTCTCTAGCGGCATCAACTAAGCGCCCCTCAGGATTATGACGCACATCAACAATGGCCACGACAGTGCGCCCAGCGGCAACAATATCCAATGCCGTTTGATAACCCGAATCATTGGTGGTCATAACCACACAGCGGTTACCTGGAACCACACCATAACGATTCACATAAGTGGCTACTGAGCCCGACAACATCACCCCGGGCAAATCATTATTGGCAAAAACCAAGGGTCTCTCGATAGCACCCGTTGCCAAGACTACCTGATGTGCGCGAATCCGATGTATACGTTGGCGGGTGCCACTTTGAGCGGTCATACCCTGATGATCAGTACGGCGCTCCAATGCACCCAAAAAGTTATGATCATAATAACCAAATACTGTAGTACGAGGCAGGCAAATCACATTCTCCATGGCCGCCAATTCAGCCGCAGCTGCTTCGGCCCATTCGACAGCAGGTTGGTCATTAATAGTTTGCCCACTGGCTAGCAATGAACCACCAAATTCATTCTGTTCATCTGCTAGGATGACGCGTTTGCCAGTGCGACCAGCTTCTAGAGCCGCTGCCAAGCCGGCAGGGCCTGCCCCCACTATCATGACGTCACAATGACGATTCATCTTGTCGTACGTATCTGGATCAGCTTCTAAAGAGGCCTTGCCATAACCTGCGGCCTTGCGAATGAACTTTTCATAAGTCATCCACATCTTCTCTGGCCACATAAAGGTCTTGTAATAGAAGCCTGGGGGCATCATTTTGCCACCAATCTTGCCAACCCATTCCATTAAGTCAAAATCAGCATTAGGCCAACCATTGGTAGCACTCGCTGTTAAACCATCAAACAGTTCTATCTGCGTGGCCCTAGGATTAGGAATGGTCTCCTTGCCAACTCCCAGTTGCATTAGTGCATTAGCTTCTTCGGCTCCATGGCCAAAAATACCGCGGGCACGTGAATACTTGAAACTACGTCCTACCACTTTGATGCCGTTGGCTAACATCGCCGACGCTAGGGTGTCGCCTTGGTAACCTTGATACTGCTTACCATTCCAAGTAAATGACAAAGGCTGATTACGATCGATCCGACCACCTTGTGCTAAACGATTGTGCTGGCTCATGACTTTCCTCCAGTCACAGTCGGTTGCTCACCCATCTTGTATGTCTCATAAATCTCATAGGTGTGGGTATTGCGGGTAACATTGAAATAACGACGACAACCTACAGCATGGTTCCACATCTCATGGTGCAATCCACGGGGGTTGGTACGGAAAAACACATAGTCCCCCCATTCGGCATCTGTTAAAGACTCCGGGTCTAGGGGACGTGCGATGTGCGCTTCACCAGAATAAGAAAATTCTTCCTCTTCGCGCATTTCTTCACAGTATGGGCAATAAATATGTAACATGTTTTGTATCCTACCCTAATGTGCCACGCCAGCAGCACCATGCTCATCGATCAGATGGCCAGTATTGAAGCGGTCGATTGTAAATGGTTTTGCCAATGGATGGGGTTCATCATGGGCTACGGTATGAGCAAACACATGGCCCGAACCTGGTGTCGCTTTAAAGCCACCTGTGCCCCAGCCACAGTTGAAGTACAAGCCATCAACACGGGTTTTAGAAATAATTGGACAGGCATCTGGACAAGTATCAACAACGCCACCCCAAGCACGGTTCATGCGCACTCGGCTGAACATGGGAAACAGTTCACATATGGCCGACAGGGTGTGCTCGACAACGTGGAAGCTACCACGCTGACCGTAACCATTATAAGAATCAATCCCGGCACCAATTACCAGGTCACCCTTATCAGACTGGCTAACATAAGCATGCACCGCGTTGGACATCACCACCGTGTCGATAATCGGTTTTATGGGCTCAGATACCAAAGCTTGTAAAGGATGTGATTCCAGGGGCAAACGAATGCCGGCCATAGCGGCCACCACACCTGAGTTGCCCGCGGTTACACAAGCAACTTTTTTGGCACCAATAAAGCCTTGGTTAGTCTGCACACCCGTAACGGCGCCCTGCTCAACCACAATATCAGTGACTTCACACTGTTGAATCAAGTCAACACCCAACTGGTCAGCACCGCGGGCAAAGCCCCAAGCCACGGCATCGTGACGGGCCACACCACCGGTTTTCTGCCAAGACGCTCCCAATACGGGATAACGAATATCCTGAGAGTCATTGATGATCGGCACAATCTCTTTTACTTCTTGGGTATTCAACACGGCGGCATCAATGCCATTTAAACGATTCGCATTAACACGACGTTCAATATCTCGCATATCCTGCAGATTATGCCCCAGATTCATAACCCCACGAGAACTAAACATCACGTTGTAGTTCAAGTCTTGGCTTAGGCCATACCACAAATCAAGCGCATGATCATAAAGTTTAGATGCTTCATCCCACAAATAATTTGAACGCACAATGGTAGTATTGCGCGCCGTATTACCACCGCCTAAATACCCCTTTTCTACAACCGCAATATTAGTAATACCATGCTCTTTGGCAAGGTAATAAGCGGTGGCCAAACCATGGCCGCCACCACCAACAATAATCACGTCATAGGACTTTTTAGGGCGAGGACTACGCCAAGCTTTTTGCCAGTCCTCATGGTGTTTCAGGGAATGCTTAAATAGGCTAAAGCCCGAGTATTTTTTCATAGGGTAGAACCAAAGGGTAATAACGCCAACAAAAAACTCCACTTCACAGCAGAGTTCATCAAGTGAGCCTATTTTGCAGAAACCCAGAGCTTACGACTTATTTAAATGCGACCTACATCAAGATTGGCAGACAAACACGAGGTTGATAGGCAAAAGGCGCATACACATAAGTCCATTACAGGCAAACTCTAGTACAATGCGGCCATTATTGAATTATTCAGACAAACTCATGCAAGTATTCGGAATTGTTGGCTGGAAAGACAACGGCAAAACCACACTCGTAGAACGCCTGATCAGCAATCTGACCAAGCGCGGCTACCAAGTGGCTTCAGTCAAACATGCCCATCACGATGTCGACCTAGACCAACCAGGTCGTGATAGCTATCGACACCGAGCAGCTGGGGCTAGGCAAACCATGTTAGCCACCGGCAATCGCTGGGCGCTAATGCATGAATATGGCAACCAAACAGAGGCGCCTGTTGAACAACTGCTAGAACAATTCGCCCCGTGCGATCTAGTCATTATTGAGGGTTATAAACAAGGCCCCCATGACAAATTAGAAGTCGTGCGCCAATTGAACAAACGCGGCCTGCTCTTAAATCAGGTCCCCAATGTGCAAGCCATCGCGACCGACTTGGAAGATTTAGATGTTTCAGTGCCAATACTGGACATTAACAACATCGATCAGGTTGCTGATTGGGTGCTACTGCAAACAGGTCTGACAGGCAAGTCACAACCAAATAGCAATCTCAATGATTGCTATAGTCCCACCCAAAATCTGGTATCAGCGCAGGCTGTCTGGGACGCCATGCGAAGTCATGCCCATCCTCATAGAAGACAGAAAACACTAGACTTGGACGCGTGCCACAACCTATTTTTGGCTGAGGACGTTACCAGCCATTTCGACAGCCCTAGATTCAGTAATGTGGCGGTAGATGGTTGGGCCTTGCGCTACGATGACCTGGCTAAACATAACTATTGCTTGCCGGTCATGCAAAACGAAGCCAATGCCGGTGCCGATTGCGATATCACACTGCAATCAGGCTTTTGTATACGTGCTTTCACTGGCGCCCGCATGCCAACCGGTGCAGACACCGTCGTTATGCAAGAAGATGTTCAACTTAAACAAGGCAAAGTGTATTTTCAACAAGCCACTAAAAGCGGTATTAATTGGCGTTCAAGGGGGGAAGATGTGCGCCAAGGTGAGATCATTTTAAGCAAAGGCCAACGCGTCCGGCCTCAGGATATAGGCCTAGCTGCCGCTACGGGGCATGCACAATTGCCGGTATCTCTGCCAGTCAGAATCGCCCTCTTTTCGACCGGCGACGAAGTCCAAGAAATAGGTACCGCCTTATCTGAAAATGGCATTTATGATGTCAATCGCCATCTGCTCAAAGCCCTATACCGTGGCTTGCATTGCCAGGTTACGGATTTAGGCATTCTCGCCGATGACTATGATTGCCTTTATCAAGCGATAGACCAAGCCAGCCAAAGTCACGACCTCATCATCACCTCTGGTGGTGCCAGCACGGGTAACCATGATCATATTGCCGCCGTATTAGCAGCCCTGGGTGAAGTTCATGCTTGGCGAGTGGCCATAAAACCCGGGCGCCCGCTGGCATTTGGCACCCTGAATCAGGGCCAGACCCTGTTTTTAGGGTTACCAGGGAACCCCGTCGCCGCCAATGTCTGTAGCTTGATGTTCGGTACGCCCCTGATTAGCGTCTTGGGAGGCGGCCCTTGGCAACACCCAAAACAACATGCACAAAGACTCGGATTTGATCTTAAGAAAAAGCCAGGCCGACGAGAGTGGGTTCGGGTATACCAAGAAATCCAAAACGATGGCAGCGTGCTTTTACAACGCAGCGCGTCTCACGGCTCGGGTATTTTGACCTCCATGACCAAAGCCGACGGCCTAGTTGAACTGGCCGAAGACACAGGTAATCTGAGCAAAGGAACGCTAGTGAACTACCTACCGTTTAATCAATTCAGTATTAGCCAATAATCAGCACCTAAGCTAAGCAACAGCATGTCGGCAAGACGCCGTTGATTCCATCAACTCACCATCTACCAGACGGAGGGTACGATTGCCAATTTTGCGACGAAAATGAGGATCATGACTCACCAGCAACATGGCCTGAGGCAGCTCTTGAAGTATCTCTACCAAACGTAGCTCATTGGCCTCATCCAAGGCATTGGTAGGTTCATCTAACAAAAGCACTTGTGGCTCCATGGCCAATACTGATGCCAAAGCAACCAGGCGTTTTTCACCACCAGATAGCTTGTGGGTGATGCGGTCTTGCAAATACCCAAGGTCCCACTTTTGCAGCAAATTCGTTACAATCTGCATGGCTTCTTCTGGGGACTTTCCTTGATTAAGTGGGCCAAAGGCTATGTCTTCGGCAACCGTTGGGCAAAATAGCTGATCATCGGCGTCCTGAAATACTAAACCTGCTCGCTGACGCACAAAATGAAAATCCTTGTCCTTTTTACAATGCTGACCAAAGGCCTTGATAGTGCCCTTGTTTGGCTGCAAAAGACCCACCATAAGGCGCAGCAAAGTTGATTTACCAGCCCCATTATGACCCGTAATGCACAAGCGATCCCCTGCGTGCAGTTTAAGACTGGCACCATGCAAAATAGGGGGACGGCCGACATACCCAAAATGGATATTTGAAAGCTCAAACAAGGACATGAAATATCTCCAAATATAGTAAGCTGCTCATAAGTAGCAGCATGACAACCATAAACAGCCAGTCCAACAAACCCATACGCAATTGCACAAGCATAGGTAGCTGACCGGTAAAGCCTCGGCATTTCATGGCTTCTAATACACGTTCTGAGCGTTCTATGGCACGCACTAGCAGCATACCAAACAAGTAACCCACACTGCGATAGGTATGCCAGTTATTAGCAGGTTCAAAAGCTCGCGCCTTCATGGCCTGGCGTAAGCGTTGATATTCTTCTTTCAATACGTCGATATAACGCACGGTAAACAGCAATAGATGTACCAATGCCATCGGCACTTTTAACTTACCCAGAGCCTGCCCCAAAGTGACACTTTCCATACTGCCAACAAGAGCCAGTAACATTAAAATAACGGCATTGGCTTTCAAAGCTATTTCAATGGCGCGCCACAGGCCTTGCCAAGACGCATGAAGACTCCCCACTTGCCACCAGGTATCTCCTGGAATAGTAAAGGGCAACATGACCAGCATTAGCAAGATAAATCCATCCATGGCCAGCATACGCTTGAGTGTTTGTCGCCAAACCAGTCCTGAACCCAACATCACCAGTAAAGCCATGGCGCTAGCTAACAGTAGTAGCGGCACAACCTGCAAAGACACTACCACCAAACTGAATGATAATGCCAAAACAATACGCGCCCGGGGGTCCCTATTGGGTACCCAAACCATATCCATATCAATCACCTCGCAACTTGCGGCGCGCCGCCAAGTAATAACCCAATCCGACAAGACCGAGAATATAGCCAATACCACCAAGGACACTTTGCAGATCATTTTTTTCTTTATAGGCCCTTAATTCGCGCCGCATCTGGCGCACTTGCGCAGACAACTTTTGCACTTCTGACACCACACTGGCTTGTTCAGCAGCCGCGACTGTTGAAGGCTTATAAAGCTTGGCAATCTCGGTATTCTCGGCCCCCTTTAGAGTGACAACTTCTGCGCTTTTGGGCACCCAATTAATGGTAGCCTCAGCCACATGGCCGGCACCTAAATCTACCTCAAAATTGAGGTGATCTTGGGTAGCTGGTGTATAAACAAAAAAGCCCTCTTCATCCGTGTATACCTGATCTATCTCGACGCCGGCTCCATCTGTTACGGATATGCGTTGGGCAACGGCCATATCACCATTTGAAAAACCCAACTCACCCTCAATGACAGAGCCACTTTGGTACACATCAAAAATGACCTTGTGAGCCCAAGCTGCAGAACTCACAATCAACAACAATAAGACCAGTAATTGGGATAATCGTATCAACATCAACCTCGCCCCATAAATAACTCTGGTTTTACCTTGCACACAAGATAAACCGTAGCGCCTGACAACAAAGCTTCAATAATCACCACGGGTATATGGCTAATTAATACCAATTTGGCTGTTGGGATAAATTCGTCACCACTTACCCACAAACTAGCCGCCACCATAAGCGTAGTTAACGCCACCGCCAAGCCCCCACCTACAGCACCCCAAAACAAACCCTGTGATGCCCTGGCACCAATTATAAAAGGGCGTACTAAATAAAATACAGCCACGGCAGGCAAAGCAACGTTAACCGTATTAATACCCAATACGGTAATACCACCATAACCAAAAAATACAGCCTGCAATAATAACCCGATAAACAAGGCCGGCACCGCTGCCCAGCCTAACAGCAAACCGGCAACACCATTCATAATCAGGTGCAAAGACGAAGGCCCCAAGGGCACATGAATCAAAGAGGCGACAAAAAAAGTGGCGGCTAACATACCCGTCACCGGAATCTTATCTAAAGGCATACGGCGCAGTCCCAAGGCCAGCCCTAGGCAGCTCACTGCGGCACCAACAACGAGCACTTGGGTGCTAAGCGCGCCGTCTACAATATGCATAGATCGCCCCTAATTGATATCATGGGCTTGTATCCAAATAACAGCATCTTGGGAAAGTTCTTTACCTTGATAACTGCCATCGGGGCCTGAACCGAGAGCGGCAAAACCCCAACTGCCAGCCTTTGGGATTGCCATACTGAACACGCCTTGGGCATCACTCATAATAGTAATAGCGCCACCTGGCATTTCAATACTGGCATCAGAACCAACAGCGCCTGTTTTCATGTCTGGCTTGGCGACCAAATACTCAACTTCAATCTCTGTAAATGGCACGGGTTTGCCTTCACTCAATATTTGACCACGAAAACTGGTTCCGACCACCACGTTGTATGGCTTAACTAGAGGGCGAATTTCGGTCTTCAAATTTTGCACCTGCTGCCAGTCCGTGGGCAACTGATTACGATTTAAATATGTTTTAGTAATCTGCTGGATGTAAATACCCTCAGACTCTTCATAATAAGGCGCTGGCGTCACCACAAGCACATAATCACCAGAACGTTTGATGGGCACCGACACATCCCAACTAACAGCCTGATTATGCCGTCCAGAGAAGGTTGTCTGTGATAGTTGGGAGGTCAAATCTGTACGCTTACCGCGATGAATGACCGCCACATCTTGTGGTCTTAGCATATCCATAGCATGGCCATTACTCATCGGATGCCAGAAAATTAGCTTGGCAGGCACATTGGCACGCTTGGGAATAATGGACTGCTCTGTATAAACCAACTGAAAATGAGCAAAACTTGCTTGGCAAAAAAACAATGCTGCGGCCAATAAGCTGACCTTAAGGGTAATCAAAATAGGCATATATCGGTTCCAAAAAAAACATTGAAACCGGGAATCATTCAGGGAGAGGAAACAAATAAACAAGACCTCGTCTGATGCTCACCCGGCATCCGGTTGTGAGTTTCAGGTAGGTCTCCTGGCTCATATCGAAAATCGATACATACAGTTGCGGGGACAGCCACCATTGACAACGCAAGGCGTTGAAGTGTTCCCTTTTAAGCTTTACTGCGGCAAATAATAAGCTGTTGATAAAGCGCCCAAAACTGCCGCTAATGATGGCGTGTTGTGGACCACGCGTCAAGTCATCTAATGGCAGTTATACGACAATGGGCGCCTCGTATGCGACATGCGCCGCCAAAAGCGCTTCGCCAGCCGCCACATCATCTAAACGGTTGACATTAAAGAATGGATTATAAGGCATAGCATCGAACTGAACGTCAGCAACACCATAGCGTGAGGTAAACAAATCCACCTTGTGTATCCCATCTTCTACCAAGGCTTGATGCAAGTCATTATGCAGCTCTACAGGCCACAAACCGAACACCGGCTGAGTGCGCTGTTGATAACTGGCACAAGCCAAAGGCTGTGTTTTATCGATAGCTGACAGCATACGGTCAACATAGTCGGCAGGATAAAAAGGGGTATCGGCGGCCATGGTTATAACATGGGTCACCTGCGGCTGAAATGCCCGCGCCCAGGCCATAGCGGAAAGCACACCGGCCAAAGGACCAGCGAAATCTGGCACAATGTCCTGCTGTATAGGCAGTTGGAATTGTTTATAGCGCTGCTCATCACCATTAGCGTTAAGTAGCAAATTGGACATCTGTGGCTTAGCCCGCTCTATCACATATTGCAGCAAAGGTTTGCCAGCAATTTCTGCCAAAGGCTTATCAGCCCCCCCCATGCGGCGCGCTTGTCCACCGGCCAGTATCACGCCAAGCAGATTGTCCTTGTCAAGCATCTTCTGTCTCCTTTAATCAAATCAAAATAGCCTAAGCTTGCGACCAGATTTAGTCCTGCACCATTTGTGTATCGTAGTGCAAACGCTGGTAGCCACTTAAAGCCACAAAACTACGCCCTTTGGCTCGGCCCACTAGCGTCAAACCGGCCTGACGTGCCAAATCCACTCCCCAAGCAGTAAAGCCTGAGCGTGAGATAAGAATAGGAATGCGCATTTGTACTGTTTTAATTACCATCTCACTAGTCAGCCTACCGGTGGTATAAAAACACTTATCTTGAGGTGCCATATCATGCTGATACATATAGCCGGCAATTTTATCAATCGCATTATGACGCCCGACATCTTCCATATACACTAGCGGCTTATCGCCAAGACAAAGCACGCAACCGTGGATAGCTCCAGCCTTGTGATAAATGCTCGGGGTGGTGTTAATTTGTTTCGACAAGGTATAAATGGCACTGGTGGTGATGTGCGCGTCTTGTGCTAGTTCGATTGCGGAAAATTTTTCCATAACATCACCAAACACCGTGCCCTGAGCGCAACCGGAAGTGCGCACCTTTTTCTTTAACTTATCTTCGTAGTTAGTTTCCCGTTGCGTGCGTACGATGACCACTTCTAACTCTTCGTCATAATCGATACCCGTCACCACGTCATCTGGACGCAGCATATTTTGATTCAACAAAAAACCCAAGGCCAAGTATTCAGGGTGATCACCCAAAGTCATGAGAGTGACGATTTCCTGGCGGTTTAAATACACCGTTAAGCCGCGTTCGGTAACTACGTCGACTTTAACGGGCTGATTATTCTGATCTCGCCCCACCACCGAATCAGTGAGCCCAGGAGCATCCGGTTGAGGATAAAGTAAATAGGACGATAGGTCGGCAATTTTCATTGTTCACATTACGCCAAGGTAGATTTGATTGTATTTTAGCCTTAATCATGACCCATAGCTTGTACATTTGCGACTAAATTAGCACTTAAACATTGCCGTTCGTTATTCACCAACGGCAGCCACTATAGCTTGGCCTGCTTGGCCAACCATTGGTCTAGCTTGTTGGCAAAGGCCATACGATCTGTATGGTTAAAAGGCGGTGGACCACCTGTTTGCAACCCACTGGAGCGCATAGTTTCCATAAAGTCGCGCATATTTAACTTGGCTTTGATGTTAGCCTTGGTATAAGGCTCACCACGACTAGTTAACACTGTGGCGCCCTTGTCAATGATTTCAGCAGCCAAAGGAATATCAGAAGTAATTACCAGGTCACCTACCTCCACACGACGCACGATTTCATCATCAGCCACATCAAAGCCACTACTTACCTGCATGGCACTAATCACCTTTGAAGGTGGTGTTTTTATAAATTGATTGGCAACAAATATGGTAGGCATCTGCACTCTTTCAGCGGCCCTAAAAAGAATCTCTTTGACTACGCCCGGACAGGCGTCAGCATCGACCCAAATGGTCATAAATCACACTTCCTTAATTACCACAACCTAACACATACCATGCACCTAATGAGCCATGACATAACGAGTTAGGTTGACGCGCGTGGCGCTGTAGCGTTTACACTAGCACCCATTGATTGCGTTCTATTTGTCATTGCCCCATTCTTGGTGCCTTTGCTGCTTCATTTTGGCAAAATCAGCGATGGGGCCAGCACAAGGCAACCCAGTTTATACCAAAATACAACCGAGAGCCCACACTTGGCCTTTTTGTTCCACAAAACCCACACATGTCTATGCAAGAAACAATTCTTCATCATTGGTCATGCACTTAAATTCCAGAGGGTTACCGCTATAGTCCAGTACAAACATGATTCTTTGTTGCCCGACTTGCCCCTCATACCGTTGTTGGGGTTGCACAATAAATTCAATGTTTGCCACCTCAAAACGGCCTTGTAATGCATCAAATTGGGGCTTAGTTAATACACAACCAAAATGCGGAATCGGCACCTTCACACCATCGACACAACCACAATAATCCAAGGGCTCTATTATACCCACATGGGCCGAAAGCTGATTGCCATACAAATCAAAGTCTACCCATGTATCTGTACTCCGCCCTTCAACGCATCCCATCACCTGCATATAAAACAGACGAGTGGACACCAAATCTTTAACTTTAAAAGCGAAATGAAACGGCCTAGCCATCAATTAGTACCCCAGTAGTGCGCTTACTGTCATAATAATTGTTACCCTCAATTGACACAAGTGACAACCAAGGCTACCGTCTTTATGGGGCTTACACCGACTTAAATGAAGTAAAAAAACTACAATAACACAAGTATTTAGCCAACAAATACCCACTAGTCATCTAACAATACTTCAAATTTGGTAGTTTTTTGACGTATAGTAGGCAGGTTAAACAACCCCAGTGGGCTTGAATATATTGAGTTTAGAGCGGCCACAAGTCGCTTCTCAACAAGCCTCCAGGCTTATCCGCCAATAAACAAAAAGGGATCCTATGACTACTCAAGACAACACTATTTACTACACACTCACCGATGAAGCCCCCTCTATGGCAACCTGCTCCTTATTGCCAGTAGTCCGCGCATTCACCAATGCGGCTGGCATCAAGGTGAAGATTACCGACATTTCCTTGGCTGGGCGTATTTTGGCCGCTTTCACCGATTGCCTTAAGGACGAACAAAAAGTTCAAGACGGGTTGAAGTTCCTTGGCGAATTAACTCAGGATCCCGACGCTAACATCATCAAGCTGCCCAACATTTCTGCGTCGGTACCACAACTAGAAAACTGCATCAAAGAACTACAACAACAAGGTTATGGCATCCCTGATTATCCGCAGGTACCGACCAATGACGAAGAACAAGCAATCAACGCTCGTTATTCCAAAATCCTTGGTAGTGCAGTCAACCCTGTACTGCGTGAAGGTAACTCTGATCGTCGCGCACCTGGTGCCGTAAAAGAATTTGCTCGCAAATTTCCCCACAAAATGGGCAAGTGGAGCATGGCTTCACGCACCCACGCTGATTATATGCGTGATGGCGATTTTTACTCTGGCGAGCAGTCTGTAACCGTATCCGAAAACACCAATGTACGGATTGAATTCGTTAGCGAATCTGGTGAAGTCAGCGTGAAAAAAGAGCTGGCCCTTGAAGCCGGAGAAATCATGGATTCCATGCGCATGAGCGCCCAAGCTCTGCGCGCCTTTTTACAAGACTCGATTGAAGACGCTCATAATTCCGGCGTCATGTGGTCATTACACGTCAAAGCCACCATGATGAAAGTCTCTCATCCGATTGTATTTGGCCACGCGGTTACGGTATTTTACAAAGAAGTTTTTGACAAGTATGGCCCATTGTTTGAAAAGCTGGGCGTCAATCCCAACAACGGCTTAAGTAGTGTTTACGAAAAGATTCAGGAACTGCCCCGCTCCTTCCGTGAAGAGATAGAAGAAGACATTCACGCATGTTATGAGCACCGTCCTGAGCTAGCCATGGTAGATTCCGTTAAGGGCATTACCAACTTGCACGTACCCTCCGATGTCATCGTTGACGCCTCCATGCCCGCTATGATTCGTAATGGTGGCAAAATGTGGGGCGCCGATGGTCGACCTAAAGACTGCAAGGCCGTTATGCCTGAAAGCACCTATGCCACTATCTATCAGGAAATGATCAATTTTTGCAAAACCAATGGTGCCTTTGACCCAACCACTATGGGCACAGTACCTAATGTTGGCCTAATGGCAAAAAAAGCCGAAGAATACGGTTCGCACGACAAAACCTTTGAAACTGACAACGGCGTAATGCGTGTTGTCGACGCTGCCACTGGCAAAGTATTGATGTCCCATGAAGTTGACAAAGGCGATATCTGGCGCGCCTGTCAAACCAAAGATGAGCCCGTACGTGATTGGGTTAAGTTGGCCGTCACTCGCTCTCGCCAATCCAATACACCAGCCATTTTCTGGCTGGATCGTAACCGCCCACATGACATTGAGCTAATCAAAAAGGTAGAACTATACCTACAAGATCACGATACCGAAGGCTTGGACATTCGCATCCTCACTTACGTTGAAGCCATCCGTCGTTCCATGGAACGCATGATGCGCGGTTCTGACACTATCTCTGTCACCGGCAACGTATTGCGTGATTACCTAACCGACCTATTCCCTATCATGGAGCTAGGCACTTCGGCCAAAATGTTATCCATCGTGCCCATGCTTAAAGGTGGCGGCATGTACGAAACTGGTGCTGGCGGTTCCGCGCCTAAACACGTACAACAAGTACTGGAAGAAAACCATCTGCGCTGGGACTCCTTGGGTGAATTCCTAGCTTTGGCAGTGTCTCTGGAAGACATGGGCATTAAGCACGACAACAAGGTCGCTGCCATTTTGGCTACCACGCTGGACGCTGCTACAGGCAAGCTACTTGAAGACAACAAATCACCCTCTCGCAAGACTGGCGAGCTAGACAACCGCGGTAGTCACTTCTATCTGGGTTTGTACTGGGCTAAAGCCATGGCAGAGCAAAAAGAAGATACGGCTTTAGCAGCTAAATTCAAGACTTTTGCTGACGCCCTAGCTGCCGCTGAAGATCAGGTCATTGCTGAACTAAGTGATGTACAAGGTCAGCCTGCATCGGCTATTACTGGCTACTACCATGCCCGTCGTGAAGATGTGAAAAAGGTCATGCGTCCAAGTGAAACTCTGAACGCTATTCTTGCTGCTTCACCAGCTGGAAACAAGTAGCAGAGGCTACATAAGTCGGCCTGTCGTGGCCCTTTTCTGGGAGCACTTAGGCGGGTATACTCTTGGGCAATGAATTGAACCCATATAAAAGGGGCTAATGATTAATCATTAGCCCCTTTTCTTTGCGATTAGACGCATAATAAGCTAGCCCACCGCCACAGGCAAATCCTCACGAGCACCCCATTCAGCCCAAGAACCATCATACAATTTAGCCTCCTGATATCCACACAAGGTTAAAGCCAAAACGATAACTGCCGCGGTGACGCCAGAGCCACAAGTAGTGATCACTTGGCGTTGCTGCAAATACTCGCCTAACACTCCCTGCAATTCGGCCACCGGCAATAATACACCATTACGCAACAAGCTATTAAAAGGCAGACTTGTGGCGCCCGGCATATGACCACTGCGCAAGCCCGGGCGAACTTCTTTTTCCTGCCCCGTAAAACGAGCCTTGGAACGGGCATCCAAAACACAAACATGCTGACCTTTTAAGGCGGCCAACACATCCTCAGCCATAACCACCCGGGATAGATCTGGCTCCCCATGATAGTGGCCGGTCGTTACCATTTCTTGCCCACTAACTAAACCATAACCAGCGGCCCGCCAAGCCGCCAAACCACCATCAAGAACGGCTACCTGTTGGCTACCAAACAGACGCAACATCCACCAAACTCGTGCCGCCGAAAACAAACCATGACTGTCGTACACCACTACCCTGTCAGTGTTATTGATGCCCAATTCAGAAACATAAGCCGAGAATTGGATCGCACTGGGTAAGGTATGTGGCAAAGAGCTGTTGGCGCTGCAGTCATCAATATCAAAAAATACGGCACCGGGTATGTGTTCAGCCAAATAGTCTGCTTGGGTATCCCTTCCTGCCGCTGGCAAATACCATGAGGCATCGATCACCTTCACATCATTTTGTGATAAATTGTCATGTAGCCAAGTGGCCGTAACTAATAAATCCATTGCCATAGGAAACTCCTTTTGTGCCTGCTTTTGTTAAGTCATATCCATAGCGACTTCTGTTTTAGTGCTTTCCCGCATTAAGCCATAATAATTATGCCAGCCCATAGGCATATATTTGAAATTCTTGATCGCGCCACTGGCAGCATCACTAAACAAAAAAATTCAGCTAGCTAGGATCAGACCGACGGCCTGATCCCAGCGATCCCTAGGCCAGCTCTAGCTTAGCTGCACAGTACTTAAATTCCGGTATTTTACCCACTGGGTCCAACACAGGGTTGGTCAGCTCATTGGCAGCCGCTTCAACGAAAGCAAAAGGAATAAAAATTAGACCCTCAGGCATGTCATTGTCCTCTCTAACGAGCAACTCAATACTACCTCGTCGGGTAGAAACCTTGATTCTGTCACCTGCTCTAGCACCGATTTTGGCCAACTCATCTCGATGCAAGGTGGCCACCGCCGACGGCTCCAAAGCATCCAAAACAGTAGCACGGCGAGTCATGGAACCCGTATGCCAATGCTCAAGTTGACGTCCAGTAGTCAAAATAATGGGGTAGTCTGCATCTGGACGCTCATCAGGCTCAACGATATCAGCTGGCACGAACTTACCTTTGCCGCCCGTGATGGGAAAGGCATCAGTAAAGACAATGTCATTACCGGGATGATCTTCGGCTGGACACGGATAGGTCACCGACTCTTCACTTTGGAGACGTTCCCAAGTGAGGTT
Source organism: Gammaproteobacteria bacterium (assembly GCA_024230095.1). GTDB lineage: Bacteria > Pseudomonadota > Gammaproteobacteria > Pseudomonadales > Balneatricaceae > Njordibacter. Next base: position 48,965 of record JAAERS010000337.1, read on the forward strand.
ATTGAGACTGCCCATGGCCTGCTTCATTTCATTAAACACATCTTTAGGGTGTGTATACTGCCAATCCAAGCCCATACGCTGAGCAATCTGCTGAATAATCCACCAATCTTGGCGCGCATCACCCGGAGGTGATATGGCCTGACGTCCCATCTGCACCTGGCGGTTAGTGTTGGAAACCGTACCGTCTTTTTCTGGCCAGGCCGACGCAGGTAATATCACATCAGCATACATAGCCGTCTCAGTGACAAACAAGTCTTGTACAACCAAGTGCTCTAGTTTTGCTAAAGCCGAACGAGCGTGATTCAAATCTGGGTCTGACATAGCAGGGTTTTCCCCCTCAATGTACATCCCTTTAATCACATCCGCATGAATCGCATCCATAGTCTCGACCACGGTCAAGCCCGGTTCATCAGAAAGAGGCGTACCCCACAAGTCTTCAAAGCGTGCTTGGGCTTCAGCCACATCCACCTTCTTATAATCCGGATACATCATAGGAATCAGACCCGCATCCGAAGCGCCCTGCACGTTGTTTTGACCACGCAAAGGGTGCAAACCCGCTCCTTCTCGGCCAATCTGCCCAGTCATCAAAGCCAGCGATATCATAGCCCGCACGTTGTCCGTGCCGTGCACGTGTTGTGATACGCCCATACCCCAGAAGATCATGGAACCTTTGGAGGTGGCGTACAAACGCGCCACTTCACGAATCAAGTTAGCCTCTACACCACAGATAGCCGACATGGCTTCTGGGGTATAGTGTTTAACATGTTCTTTGAGAGCGGCAAAGCCCACGGTCATGGCATCAATATAAGCTTGATTATATAACTCTTCAGTTACCACCACGTTCATTACGGCATTCCAGAAGCTCACATCGCTACCCGGATTAAAGCGAATCATATGCGTGGCATGAGTCTTCATAGCCAAGCCACGAGGATCCACTACAATTATCTTGGCACCACGCTTGGCGGCCTGCTTAAAGAAAGTTGCCGCTACAGGATGGTTATTGGTTGGGTTGGAGCCAGTGATAATAATAACTTCGGCATTTTTGGCTTGCATAAACGAAGCCGACACCGCCCCCGAACCCAAACCTTCCAACAAAGCCATCACCGAAGACGCATGACAAAGGCGAGTACAATGGTCTACATTATTGGTGCCAAAACCCGTACGCACCAGCTTCTGGAACAGATAAGCTTCTTCGTTTGATCCCTTGGCACTACCAAAACCGGCCAAAGACTGTTTACCTTGCTCATCACGCAAGCGCGTAAGGCCATCAGCGGCAAAATCCAATGCTTCTTGCCAACTAGCCTCACGAAAGTGAGTCAGGGGTTTGGCAGGATCGAAATCCCGATGGATGCCTTTGCGTGCACCAGGAATACGAATTAACGGCTTGGTCAAACGATCACCATGATGAATATAATCAGAACCAAAACGGCCCTTCACACACAAGCGATTTTGATTGGATGGGCCATCACGGCCTTGCACATATATAATGCGGTCGTCTTTGACATAATAGGTCAACTGACAGCCCACACCACAGTATTGGCAGATGCTGTCAACTTTGTGATCATAATCGGCACTGTCACCCACTCCCTGCTCAGAAGTCACCGTGACTGGCATCAAGGCACCTGTTGGACAGGCTTGCACACATTCACCACAAGCCACACAGGTGGAATCAGCCATAGGGTCATCGAAATCAAACACGACCTTGGATTGAGCACCGCGGTTGGCCATGCCGATAACATCGTTGACCTGCACTTCACGACAAGCACGAACACACAGGTTACAGTTAATGCAGGACTGCAGATTAACCCGCATGGCATGGCTGGAGTTGTCGGCATTAGGCTTCTTGGCCTTGGCAAAACGCGCCTGAGTGGCGTCCACAGCCAATAGATCAGCCATATCCCAAAAATGGGAGTTCTGGTCGGGCGACTGCTCACGTTCTGGTTGATCAGTGGCCAATAATTCCATGACCATTTTGCGTGAATTTTGTGCTCGTTCAGAAGTAGCGCTATTAACCACCATACCTGCAGTGGGTTTGCGCATACAAGAAGCGGCTAGGGTACGTTCACCTTCAATCTCAACCATACAAGCACGACAGTTGCCATCGGCACGATAACCTGGTTCTGGTTTATAGCACAGGTGAGGAATAGTTTCGCCAAAACGTTTAGCCACCTGCCAAATGGATTCGTCAGCTCGGGCTTTTACGCTATGGCCATCTAAAGTAAATTCAATCATATCAGTCATCTCGATGCTCCCCTATTGTGCACTTGCGGCCAGATCAGTGGCGATCAGGTCAGCATCAAAATGTTTAAGGACCGTGGTTACCGGGTTGGAGGCCGCCTGCCCTAAACCACAAATAGAGGCATCACACATAGTCTGGCTTAGCTCCTGCATCAAGGCCGTATCCCAATCCGGTTGTTGCAACAGGGATACCATTTTTTCGGTACCTACTCGGCAAGGCGCACATTGGCCACAACTCTCATCTTCAAAAAAGCGTAATAGATTCAACACTACATCTCGCATGTTGTCTTGATCAGACAAAACCATGACCGCTGCAGAACCAATAAAGCTTCCGTAGGCTTGTAAGGTGCCAAAATCCAAAGGAATATCCGCCATGCCGGCTGGCAATACACCGCCGGATGGGCCACCAGGTAAATAACCCTTGAAGGTATGTCCAAACGCCATGCCACCACAATACTCGTCAATTAGTTGTTGCATGGTAATACCCGCCGGCGCCAGCTTAACGCCGGGTTCCTTGACCCGACCAGAGACAGAGAAACTACGCAATCCTTTAGATCCATTGCGCCCCTGTGAGGTAAACCATTCTGCGCCCTCGTCTACCAATCGCCGAATCCAGAATACTGTTTCCACGTTGTTAACCAATGTTGGGCGCCCAAACAACCCCACCTGTGCGACAAAAGGTGGGCGGTGACGAGGCAAGCCAGGCTTGCCTTCCAAAGATTCGATCATGGCAGATTCTTCGCCACAAATATAAGCACCCGCCCCGCGCCGCAGATGAATACCACCGGCCGGGGCCAGGCCCGCATTGACGACCTTTTGAATTTCATTAAGCAGGATTTGACGTGCCGCTGGATATTCATCACGCAAGTAGATATACGCCGCTTCGGCTTCAACAGCCCAGGCACTGATTAGCACCCCTTCAATAAAGCGGTGCGGGTCCGACTCCAAATAAAGGCGGTCTTTAAACGTTCCTGGCTCTCCCTCATCACCATTAATTGCCACATAACGCGGCTTAGGTTCCTGGCGCACAAACTTCCACTTCATGGCTGTTGGGAAACCTGCACCACCTAAGCCCTTTAAGTTAGCGTCAGCCAAAACAGTCTGAATATCTTCCCAACTGTAGGTTCCTGCCAAACATTGATTAAGTAATGCGTAACCACCATCGGCGACATAGTCTTCGTAACTCAGGTAATCTGGAATATGAGGATAAAAATGTTTAGCTTCAATAACAGCCGCAATTTTATCAGCATTAGCATGATCGACATGGTGATGACCGACTTCGGCCACTGGTGCCGTATCACAACGCCCCATGCAGGGTGCATTAATCACACGAACATGAGATGGGCTAGTACCAGCACTTATTGCTACCTTTACTTGTTCTGCCCCAGCGAGTTGGCAACTCAAACTATCACACACACGCACGGTAACAGCCGGTGGTGGCAGCTCACCCTCTTTCACCACATCAAAATGCGCGTAGAAGGTAGCGCATTCATATACTTCGGCCATGGGTAAACCCATTTCTTGAGCCAAAGCCGCCAAATGTGCAGCTGACAAGTAGCCAAACTTATCTTGAATAAGATGTAAAAACTCAATTAACAAATCGCGTTGGCGTGGGCGCTCAGCTAACAACACACGTATTTCATCCAAGGCCTTGCCGTCAACCTGTCGGCCACGCAAGTGAGTTCGTGATTTGTTAATGCCGCGGCCTGGGTGCTGCCGAACTACTTGTGATTGCTGGTTATCCGTAGACATTGACTTTCTCTAATTAAAACAGAATCCGAGGCCATTAACGTATCCGTGTCAATAAGCCCCACGGTAAAACGGGTAGTATGCAAGAAGCAAAAAAAGCCGCATATCTATATGCGACCAAATTCCACTCTAGATATCAACAGCATAAGCCTAAAAACGGCAAACATTGGCCGGAACAAATATTGCAGGCCATTAAAACTAAGACAAGGTGACACAACCCATACTGGGATATTGAACTAAACGGAGAACCAATAATGAACCAAACAGACTTGTGCTTAATAGATGCCCATATTGAGGTAGAATTAGCACGCTTACAAACACTGCTGCTAGTCCGTAATAAAATCTACCAACACCTACCCGCGGGCAGGCCTATAGATCGTCACTTGAAAACCTATCACTACCAAATGACGACCATGTTAGACCTACTTGACGGCCGTTTGGGCAACACCCTAACTAGTTAGCAAACACGCCATTAAACTGCATGCTCACGCGCACAAAAGTGGTACATTTGGACAACTGTTTAAGGCTGTTGGCACCGGCGTAAGTACAGGTGCTTCGCACCCCCCCAAGAAGGTCTTGCACGGTTATGGCTACCCGACCTCGGTAAGGCACTAATACTTCACGCCCTTCCGATGAGCGATATTCTTTTAGCCCGCCAAAGTGCTTGGTATTTGCGGCCTCAGAACTCATACCATAAAACTGCACAAACTTACGCTGCTCTACGATGGGCTGCCAAGTATTGTTGATTTTCTCCACCTCATCGGTCTGATAATAGCAATCTATCACCTCACCACCACCCTCATCGTGACCGGCCAACATACCACCAAGCATGACAAAGTCGGCACCACCAGCAAAGGCCTTAGCCACATCACCAGGGCAAGTACAGCCACCATCAGCGATAATATGCCCTCCCAAACCGTGGGCCGCATCAGCACACTCGATGAGCGCAGACAGCTGTGGGTAACCCACACCCGTTTGAATACGGGTAGTACACACACTGCCTGGACCGATGCCAACTTTAATAATATCGGCGCCAGACAGTAACAATTCCTCGGTCATCTCACCGGTCACCACATTGCCAGCGATAATGACAATATGGGGATAGGCTTCGCGCAACTGTTTAATATAATCTGAAAAGCGTTCCGAATAACCATTTGCGACATCAACACAAACGTATTTTAATTTGCTGCCTAATTGCTTGTAAACATTATTGAATTTGGCAAAGTCACGCTCGGTAATGCCCATTGAATAAGCAACATGCTCACGCCGTGCCAAGCCCTCTTTGCTGAAGAACGTCACCAACTGATCGGCATCATAATGTTTCACCAAACAGCTAAATAATCCCACTTCAGCCAAGGCATCGGCCATGGTAAAAGTCCCCACACCATCCATATTAGAGGCCATTACCGGAACACCCGAATAGGACACGGTTTCCGACGTAGCTGGCTGGTAATTACGAAACTGAAACTGACGCTGCAAGTTTACTTCCTTACGAGAGGCCAAAGTGCTGCGTTTGGGGCGAATTAAAACGTCTTTATAATCGAGTTTAGTATCATTATCGATTCTCATAGCTATTCCAATATTTAGTTTAGCCACCGGGCGTCAGTGGAGTCAGCATTTTTTACGCGCCCAACGACACAGACTACCAGAATGAACATGGCTTTAAAATAAAACTTTGACCTACTGATCAATATTTTAAACTCATTTTGCTGTATCATGACGCCCCATACAATTTCACCAATGGCCGCTTTATTATTATGTCATTTATCGACCTTCCGCTTGATCTAGACCTCATCGAAAATCTGACAGCTATGGAACTGGCAACACCCACCCCCATCCAAGCTCAAGCCATACCTGTGGCCATGGATGGACAAGATTTGCTGGCCTCGGCGCCCACAGGTACCGGCAAGACCTTGGCGTTTGCCCTACCCGCCGTACAACACCTACTGGATACGCAAAACACCCACCATCTCAGTGACAGCCCACAGTTACTCATTCTTAGCCCGACACGGGAACTAGCGCAACAAACTCAGCGCATTGTGCAGCAACTCATGGCGACAACCAGTCTCACCAATTTATTGATTGTAGGCGGTATCCCACTTGGTCAACAACACGCAGCCATTACTGAACAGCAGCAGCGCAACTGTTTGGTGGCCACCCCTGGACGCCTATTGGAACTGGTTGAACGTAACTGGTTGGATATCAGTCAAGTAGCCGTACTGGTCATTGATGAAGCTGATCGTATGCTCGACTTGGGTTTTATTGATCCTATTAATAAAATTGCCAAACTAGTACAACGCGAGCATCAAACTCTGATGTTTTCCGCCACCTTAGAGGGCAAAAAAATACAGGCTTTTGCCGGCAACCTGCTGCGCGATGAAGCCACAACCATCGCCATTGAATCCCCTCGACAGTTAGCCAACAATATCGACCACGGTGTATTTCAAGCCGACAATGATGAACACAAACAGCAACTAATTGAGGCCTTATTAGCTAGTGCCGATATTGATCAAGCCATCATTTTTGTCAACAGCCGTAATCAGGTAGAAAAATGGCTTGGCATAGCGCGCAATTTAGGCATTCGCTGTACTGGCCTGCATGGAGACGTGAAACAAAGCGCACGTAATCAACAGCTAAAAGACCTGCGTCGTGGCTGGAATAAGATGATTGTGGCTACGGATGTGGCCTGTCGCGGTCTAGATATCTCCTCCTTAAGCCACGTTATTAACGTCTACTTACCATCCAAAGCTGATACTTACGTGCACCGTGCTGGACGCAGTGGCCGAGACAATGATACGGGTACCGTGTGGTCAGTAGTGGATGCTATGGACTGGCCCAATTTAGGCCGCATCGAACGCTATTTGCAACAAGCCCTACCGCGGTTGCAAGTGCCCGGTTTGGAACCGAAGAAAGCGGAGCCCAAAGGACCGGCAAAGAGTAAAAAATCCAAAGCTGGCGGCAAAAACAAAGCCAGTAAGAAAGCGAAAAAAGCCAAACGGTAAAGGTAGGCACAGAGTTAGCACGGGGCCAGAATTAAAGACTGGCCCCAAGAGGGTTAAGCCGCCGCGACAGCACTGCGACTAAAGGCCGTTAACATGGCTTGCAAAGTCGCCTCGGTGGTATCTTCTGCAATGGCCACCGCCGCAAAAAAATCTCCGTTAACCTCCACTTCAATACAAGCCTGTGCCATGGATTCGGTGCCGGCGTTCATCAGCGCGTGCTGATCATACTGACTGACCTCCAGTTTACAAGCAAACTGGGCCTGTAAAGCAGCACTTAGTGCTTCCAGAGCACCGTGTCCCTGACCTTCCAACTGCCAATCGCCAAAGCTAAAATTAGCCGACACATTGCCTTCATGCTTTTGCATACCATAATCTTTTAACGCCCAATCAGGTGTCACAGCAACAAAACTCTGTTGATATAAAGAGTGGATATTGACCGGCGAGATTTCCATGCCCGTAGCTTCTGTAGCGCCCTGAATCACGCGGCTTAATGGCATATGCATCCATTTAGGCAATTCAATATCATAATCACGCTCCAGTACCAGAGCTACGCCGCCCTTGCCACTTTGGCTATTAATGCGCACAACGGCTTCATATTCGCGGCCAATATCACGTGGATCAATAGGTAAATAAGCCACATCCCAGCTTGGTTTCTGGTGGTCTTGGTGATACTTCACCGACTTACGAATAGCGTCTTGATGACTGCCCGAAAAGGCCGTATACACCAATTCACCAGCCCAGGGGTGACGCACACCAACGGGAATTTCTGTGCAGCTTTCCACCGTTTCGTTAATCTCAATAACATCACTAAGGTCCAGCTTAGGATCCACTCCTTGGGAATACAGGTTCATGGCCATAGTAATAATATCCATGTTGCCAGTACGCTCACCATTGCCCATTAAGGTACCTTCAACCCGGTCAGCACCTGCCATGACACCCAGTTCACCAGCGGCTACCGCACAACCACGATCATTGTGAGTATGTAAACAAATACGCACATACTCACGTTTAGCAAGCTTGCGGCAAAAATACTCAATCTGATCAGCAAATACGTTGGGAGTAGACATTTCTACTGTAGAAGGCAGGTTGATAATCACCTCACGGCCATTTTCAGGCTGCCACACATCAATAACGGCATCACATACCTCTACCGCATAATCTAACTCGGTGCCAGTAAAGCTTTCTGGTGAATACTGAAAAGCCCATTCTGTATGAGGATGCTGACCTGCGTACTCCTGCACCCACTTGGCACCTTGGACGGCAATGGACTTAATACCATCCATATCCTGGCCAAATACCTGCTCACGCTGCACGGTAGAGGTCGAGTTATAAACATGAATCACCGCCTTCTTGCAGCCAGCCAGAGCCTCATAGGTACGTTGAATCAAAGCCTCTCGCGCTTGCGTCAATACTTGCAGTGTCACATCGTCAGGTACCAGACCTTCATCAATAATCTTTCGCACAAAATCAAAATCAGGTCTAGAAGCGGAAGGAAAACCGACCTCAATCTCTTTAAAACCCAGTTTTACCAGCAGCTTGAACAAGCGAGTCTTCTGACTCACACTCATCGGGTTAACCAATGCTTGATTACCGTCGCGCAGGTCAACGCTGCACCAATCTGGAGCCTGGGTTATGATGTTATCAGGCCAACTACGATCAGGCAGAGTAACAGGCTGAAATGCGCTATATTTACGGTAATCAAACATGGTGCGACCCTATAAAAGAATGGGAGTAAACAAACAATAAGCACAGTATAACAACGCCGCCCCGCAATTTCTTATCTATTTTTTACAAATTAGCCAATTATTAGCAATTAATTTTAAACTTTTGACAACTATCAGCAATTATTATTAAATATCACTGTAATCTGCACAAACTAGCCTAGGCACAGAACATGCAATTAGACAAATTTGATATACATATTCTGCAACAACTGCAAACAGACGGCAGCTTATCCAATCAGCAACTGGCCGAACAGGTGGGGCTGACAGCAGCCCCATGTTCCCGCCGCGTTAAACAGCTGGAAGAAAGTGGCGTCATCCGTGATCGCGTCGTGCGCATCAATGAGCGCGCCGTCAACTTGAATCTCACCGCCATCTTGCATATCAGCATGGACAAGCACATTCCTGAACGTTTCCAACATTTTGAGCAAACGATTAGCCAGTATCCTGAAGTCACTGAGTGTTACATCATCACCGGCCACGAAGCCGACTATCAACTCAAAGTCTCAGTGCCGGATATGGACAGCTATCACGACCTGCTGCTGGGTAAGATTACCCGCATCGACGGAGTGAGTGGTGTCAAATCGGCCTTTGTCATGCGCAAAGTAATTGATAGCAGCAAGGTCCCTCTCACCTATGTAAGTTGATCATGTTAGCGGCAAGACCAACAGGACTATTATAAAACTTTAGCCAATACCCACCACTAACTACTTTGGAGTTGCCAGTGACCATTTCGTTTGCCCCCATTCAAGCTCGTGCCGCGCGTCGCAATGGCAGCCTAGAAGCATTGGAAAAGCGCATTAGTGAGCCCCTACCCCCAGCACAACTGTCACCACCAGACGATGACCGTTACCTATCTATGATGGCCAAGGTAGTATTTCAAGCAGGCTTTGTATGGCGCGTGATTGAGAAGAAGTGGCCTGAATTTGAAACCGTATTTTTGGGTTTTGATCCTGAAAAACTGCTCTTATTAAGCCCTGAGCAGATAGAAGCTATAGGCAAAGACAAACGGATCGTGCGCAACCATCAAAAAATTAATAGCGTCTTGGCCAACGCGCTCTACATATATGACCAACAGCAACAGTATGGTAGTTTTTCGGCCATGGTAGCTAACTGGCCTCATGATGACTTACTAGGCTTGTGCCAACATCTAAAAAAATACGGCTCACGCCTTGGTGGCAGGAGTGGCCCACGTATGTTGCGCAATATGGGGGTTGACGCCTATATACTAACCACCGATGTGGTCATGTGCTTACGCGATGCTGGATTAGATATCGCTGAAAACCCTACTAGTTTGCGCGATCAAAAAAAGGTTCAACAGCTATTCAATGAGTGGCATGAGCAAAGCGGCTTATCTTTCACTCACCTAAGCCGCATTTGTGCTTACTCTATTGGTCGCAATTACGCCGATCACAAAACTGGGGAAAACTAACCATCCTGTGCACCCAATTCCGATTGTGCATAAATCCAATCCCTAAATTCGCGAACACCTGGGCGCTTAAGATGACTTGGCGGGCAGCACACATAATAAGCGTAGTCCGTTTCAAGGGATTCTTCAAATACCTTCACTAGGCGCCCAGATTGTAAATGATCGGCAATAAATTGTGTTGAACCAAGGGCAAAGCCCTGACCGTCTAGAGCCGCTTGAATCACCACGTTGGTATCATCAAATATATAACCACTTTTGAGAGGGATATGGGGCAGCCCTACCTGATTATACCAAGCCAACCAAGAATCATGATCACCGTCGTGCAGCAGATAATACTTGGCCATATCGGCATAGCTCTCTATGGCCGGCCGCTTGGCTAAGTATTCCGGGCTAGCCACAGGAAAATAATCCAAGCTCATCAGGGGCAAGGCCTGGACACCTGTCCAGTAGCCACGACCATAAGTAACGGCCAAATCAATATCCTCTCGGGCGAAGTCTACCGCCTGGTTACCGTGATACATGGATAAGCTGACTTCCGGATACTGTTGCCAAAAGTCCATTAACTTGGGCGACAACCACTTGGCTGAAAAAGAAGGCGCCAAGCGCACTTTCACCATACCTCTGGATTCTTCCAGGCGTAGGTCTTTGATTACATCAGCCATATTATCGAGGCTTTCAACCATAACTGGCAGCATGCGTAAACCATACTCCGTAAGCTGCAAATTGCGCGGTGCTCTAATGAATAGAGCCAAACTCAGGTAGTCTTCAAGTGATTTAACTTGATGACTAATGGCGGCTTGTGTCACACACAGCTCATTCGCCGCCTTGGAAAAACTCAAGTGGCGAGCAGCGGCTTCAAAAGCTCGCAAGCTATTTAATGGGGGCAGTTTTCTAGCCATATAGTGACTATTCATTATAATTATGTATTAGATATTCTAATACTTAACGAAAAAATTATCAATTGCGCTAATCCACAAAAATGCCGAAGATTAACCCATAAGTTGCAATTGCAAATTTTAATTTAAAACAATCACGCTTTGAGTCCTTTGCACGATTAAATTATTGGCTTTCAGGCAAGCTTAACAAGCTTAAATAGACACGCAAAACTCTCTATAATAGGAATCACTTATGGCACGCAGATCTGGTGGTCGCTCAGCTCGAGTAGCTGAGCGCCAAGCTCCCTTGGCAGAATATGTCAAACCTGTTCGCCCAGGGGTAGAAGGCGGTGACTATGCCCCACTTAAGGCCCATGAAATCGAGGCCATCGCCGAAAATGCCTATCGCATTTTAGCCGAAATCGGTTTCTCGCGGGCGACCCCACATTGTATTGATGCTTGTATCGCAGTCGGTGCCCAATTGGGAGAAGATGGTCGTTTACGTATGCCTCGTCAGTTGGTCGAACAAACCCTGCAAACAGCCCAGCGTAGCTTGACCTTGCACGGCATCAACCCTAAACATGACATGCAACTCAGCGGCCAACGTGTCCACTTTTCTACGGCAGGTGCAGCGGTTCATATTGCTGACCCCAGCACCAATAGTTACCGCGACCCCATAACTTCCGATTTGTATAACATGTCGCGCATTGTTGACCAATGCGAACATATCCATATGTTCCAACGCACCTGTGTACTGCGAGACATATCCGATCCTAAAGAACTGGACTTGAACACTCTCTATGAAGCGGTGATGGGTACCACCAAACATATCGGCACCAGCTTTACTGAAGCTGAACATGTTAGCGAAGGCCTAAAAATGCTGCACCTGTTCGCGGGTAGCGAAAGCCAGTGGCGTGAACGACCCTTTGTTTCCATGTCCAATTGCTTTGTGGTACCACCCATGACCTTTGCTGAGGAGTCCTTAGAATGCTTACGAGTGGGTGTTGAAGGTGGTATGCCAATCCTGCTGTTATCAGCAGGCCAAGCCGGCGCCACGTCACCGGCTATGCTAGCTGGCGCCGTATCACAAGCCTGGGCCGAATGTTTAGGTGGTCTGGTTTATGTGAACGCTATCAAACCCGGTGCACCAGCCATTATTGGTACCTGGCCATTTGTATCTGACCTGCGTACCGGTGCCATGAGTGGTGGCTCACCAGAGCAAGGTATTCTATCCGCCGCCTGCGTACAAATGGGCAACCACTTTGATCTACCGACGGGCACCGCTTGTGGCATGACTGATGCCAAGCTACCTGACTTTCAAGCCGGGGCCGAGCGCGCCTACACGGCAGCAGCAGCAGCTATGGCGGGCGCCAATGTAGTTTATGAAGCAGCCGGCATGTATGCCAGTCTCATGGGAGTATGCCCGGAAAGTCTGTTAATGGATAACGACGTACTGGGCGCTTGCCTGCGTATAACCAAAGGCCTTAAAGTTGACACCGAATCTTTAAGTTTTGACGTTATTAAAGATGTGTGCCTCAACAACAAGGGTCACTATCTTGGTTCAGGCCAAACCTTACAAGTCATGCAAAGTGAGTATATTTACCCAGAACTTGGCGATCGCTTGAGCCCAAATCAATGGAAAGAAGCCAACATGCCTGTATTATTGGAAAAAGCCATTGCCAAAAAACAGAAGATTTTAACCGAATACTTTCCCGATCATATAGAGGATGCTACCGACCTAGCTATCCGGGAAGCCTTCCCTATTCGCTTAAGTCGATCCCAAATTGGCCGTGCCTAAATTTACCAGGAGAAAATGAATGTCATTACCTACTCACGCTCGTGTCGTCATCGTTGGCGGCGGCTCCCTTGGTGTTAACTTGGCTTACCACCTTACTGAAGAAGGTTGGACTGATATTGTATTGTTAGAAAAAGGAGAACTCACCAGTGGCTCTACTTGGCACGCTGCTGGCCTTTGCCCCAACTTTAACGGCAACCACACCCTGTCTAAAATACATGACTACACCATTGAGCTGTATGACAAGATTTTACCTGCGAAAACCGGGCTGCCGTCTAGCTTTCATACCACAGGCTCTCTCCGTGTAGCCTACTCGGAAGTGGAAGAACAGTGGTTTCGCAATATCAAAAGTCGGGCAGAAAACATTGGCTGCGAAATGAACTGGGTGAGCAATGAAGAGGCTGCGGAAATTGCTCAGGTAATGACTTTCCCTGACGCTCGTGCCATCTTGCACACCCCCAATGATGGCCACGTGGATCCAACCTCTGTAGTTATGCCCCTAGGGCAATTAGCCCGTGAAAACGGCGCCACCATCAGCCGTTTCAACCGTGTTCTGGATATCAATGTGCTAGCCAGCGGTGAATTCGAAGTAATTACTGAGCAAGGCACCATTATCGCACAACACGTGGTTAACAGCGCTGGTTGCTTTGCTCCAGAAGTTGGCCGCATGGTGGGCGTGCACGTACCTCTGGTTAATCTGGAACACCAGTATCTAGTAACTGACGATCACCCATCTTTGGCCAAACTCACCCGCGAAGTGCCCGTGGTGAGAGATTCCAGTGCTGCGGCTTACATCCGCCAAGAAGGCAATGGCTTTTTAGTTGGTCCCTACGAAACCCGTGGCTCCAAACCTTGGGCGCTTGGTGGCATGGATTGGGATTTTGATCGAGGCCTGTTTGAAGGCGACCTAGAGCGCATCATGCCATGGCTTGAGCGCTGCATGGAACTGGCTCCGGGATTTTCTGAAGTCGGGGTACGCACTGTTATCAACGGCGCCATTACGCATACCCCGGACGACAACTTCCTGTGCGGGCCATCAGCTGAAGTGCGAAACTTCTGGATGCTGTCCGGAGCATCTATCGGCATTGCTCAAGGTGGTATCGGCAAGTACCTGGCGCAATGGATGGTGCACGGCCAAACAGAACTCAACATGGCATCTTTGGATAGCCGTCGTTTTAGTACTTGGGCTGACAAAAACTACTGCATCACACGCGCTATCGAATCATACGAGCGCATGTACGCCAGCGCAGCACCCACCGAAAACCGCCCCCATGGTAGACCAATTCGTGTCAGCCCACTAAATATGCTTATGCATCAGGCTGGAGCGGAACACTTCGTCACGGCGGGCTTCGAAAAGCCAGCCTGGTTCCGTACCCCACAAGTACAAAGTGAACAAGAAAGCTGGGGGCATACCGAAGCCCACGCTGTGGTAGCCGAAGAGTGTGCTGCCGTGGAAAAATTCTGTGGCATTACTGATCTGACTGGCACCGCCATATTCCGCATTACGGGTCCTGATGCAGAGGCCTTCCTAGACAACTTGTCTTGCAACAAGTTACCACAAACTGATGGCCGCATTGGCCTCTCTCTATTTCATGCCCCCAATGGCGGGATCATGGCCGAGCAGTCCATTAGCCGCATCAGTGACAATGAATTCATACTAATGGGTGCCATTGGCTCCCAACACAAAGACTATAACTGGCTGGACTGGCATCGCGGTGATTTTGATATCGTTATCGAGGATATCACGGAAGACTGGGGAGGCCTGCTGCTGACCGGACCTAAAGCCCGTGACATTCTGCAGCAAATCACTATGGAAGACCTGTCTAACAGCGCCTTCCCTTGGCTATCCTGCAAAACGATTAAAATAGATTCCGCCGAAGTCTTCACCATGCGCGTTTCCTACGCGGGTGAACTGGGCTGGGAATTACATATGCCTACCTGGCAATTGATTTCCATTTACGAATCACTCATGCATTTCGGCGAGCCACTAGGCCTGCGTAACTTTGGCACCCGAGCATTCAACTCCCTGCGGATGGAAAAAGCCTACCGAGCATACGGTCACGAATTTACTGAAGAAATTTCTGCCATAGAAGCTGGCATGCATCGTTTTATCGACCTAAACCGAGACTTTATCGGTGCCAACAACTTACGCCAACGTCAAGCTGAGCCTTTAGATATGCAACTAGCCTATTTGGTGTTTGACGATGAGGTTGCCGCCGAGTGCTTTGGTAATGAGGCTGTATATGCTAATGGTGAGCATACGGGCATTATCACTGGGGGTGCCTATGGCTATCGCGTTGGACGCAGCTTGGCCTTTGCCTACATCAAGCCCAAACACGCTGTAGCCGGAACCAAACTTAGTGTGGAAACTTCCCTAGGCACACGCCAATGCCACGTGGAAATGGATGCTATATACGACCCTAGTAACGCCAAATTGCGTAGTTAATTCCATAACGCACCGAAACTTAGGCGACAACCTGAGGCCGGCTTAGCCGGCCTAAATACACAGAATTAAAGCCAATGTGAGGCCACTTTGTTTGCCCACAGGAGACCATAAAACATGACCAAAGACCTGCCTAAAAAGGCCCAAGTTGTCATCATTGGCGGCGGCATTGCTGGCTGCTCTATCGCTTACCATCTGACCAAGCGAGGTATAAAAGATGTAGTGGTATTGGAGCGCAAACAACTCACCTGTGGTACTACTTGGCACGCCGCCGGCTTGGTTAGCATGTTGTGGCCCACCCCTACCCTCACTAAACTAGCCGAGTACAGCCATGAGTTATACGCCAATCTAGAGGCCGAGACAGGCCAAGCCACTGGCTACAAGCGCATTGGCAGCTTATCCATGGCACGCACCGAAGAACGTATGGAAGAACTGCGACGTACCGCTTCCATGGGAGCCGCTTTCGGCGTTGAATCGGAATTCATTAGTAATGAGCGCTTACAAGAGATCTACCCCGGCATCAATACTGAAGGCGTTATTGGCACTTTGTTTATTGAAAAAGACGGCCAAACCAATCCCATCGATACTACCATGGCCCTAGCCAAAGGTGCTCGCATGGGTGGTGCTTTAATTAAAGAAAATATTAAAGTCGAAGACATTATGGTAGAAAACGGTGCCGCCGTCGGCGTACAAACTGATGCCGGCACCATCATGGCCGATAAGGTGGTCCTGGCTGGTGGCTTATGGTCACGCGACGTGGCCAAAACCGTGGGCGTGGAACTACCTCTCTACGCCTGTGAGCACTTCTACGTGGTAACCGAAGAAATAGACGGCATGACTCCACGCCCAGTGCTCCGAGATTTTGACAAGGGTGTTTACTTCAAAGAAGATGCTGGCAAAATGTTGGTCGGGTGGTTTGAGCACAATGCCAAAGGCCTCCCCATGACACGCATAGCCGAAGACTTTTGTTTTGACCAATTTGAATGCGATATGGAACATATTGAAGAATACCTAATGCGAGGTTTAGAGACTTTCCCCACCTTGGGCGAAGTCGGCATCCGCACTTGGTTCAATGGCCCAGAAAGCTTTACTGCTGACAATCTGCACCTGCTAGGCCCTACACCCGAACTAGACAATTTTTGGGTGGCCTGTGGCATGAACTCCAAAGGCATCGGTGCCGGTGGTGGTATGGGCAAAGTTATGGCTGACTGGATCGTTGATGGTCACCCATCTGGCGATATCACCGACTGTGATGTGCGCCGTTTTCATCCCGCACAACGTACCGACGAGTATGTGGCCGAACGCATCCCTGAATCCTTGGGCCACACCTATGCTATGCACTGGCCATTCTATCAGTACCACAGCGCCCGTAACAAACAACTGTCTCCCATTCATGATGCCCTAGCCTCTGCCGGCGCTTGTTTTGGTGAAGTCGGAGCCTACGAACGCCCCAACTGGTTCGCCAACCCTGGCCAGACAGCGGCCTATGAATACAGCTACAAACGCCAAAACTGGTTTGCTAATTATGCCGCCGAACATATGGCCATGCGCAACTCCGTCGGCATGGTAGACATGTCTTCTTTTGGTAAGTTTGAAGTAACAGGTGCCGATGCCCTCGCCAGTCTACAGCATCTTAGTGTCAGCGATATCAACGTTCCTGTTGGTAAGCTGGTATACACCCACTGGTTAAACGAACGCGGGGGCATCGAAGCCGACTTAACTATTGCCCGCCTAGCCGAGGAGCGCTTTTGGGTGGTTACCGGCATTGGGTCCTTTAACCGTGACTGGTGGCACCTAAAAAGCAACCTAGTAGGTAGCAACGTGCAGGTAAACGATGTGAGTCAAGACTATGCCTGCTTGTCAGTACAGGGCCCTAAGGCAAGAATTACTCTACAAAAACTAGTGGCAACCAGTCTCAACAATGAAGACTTCTCTTTTGGCACCGGCCGTTATGCCGAGATATCCCTAAACCAGGGCGTAAAGGTGAACTGTTGGCTACAGCGAATTTCTTATGTTGGCGAACTAGGCTGGGAAATCATGATACCAGCCGAACATGCCACAGGAGTATTCCATGCCATTCATCAAGTGGGGGCTGAATTTAATCTGGCCAATGTTGGCCTGCATGCGCTTAACAGCCTGCGCCTAGAAAAAGGTTTTCGCCACTGGGGGCATGATATTGCTTCGGAAGACAACCTCATCCAGTCCGGTCTTAGTTTCACCGCCAAGCCCGAGCTAAAAGATTTTATAGGTAAGGCCGCATTTGTTGCACAAAAGGCTGCTGGACTGCCTGATCGGCGCTTGCTGCAATTCAAGTTGCATGACCCTGAGCCCTTGCTATATCACAACGAACCCATTGTCATGAATGGCAAATATGTTGGCTACCTCACCTCAGGCATGTATGGCCATGCCGTTGGTGCCGCCTTGGGTATGGGCTACGTTAATATCGGTCAACTCAGTAAGCAAGATATTGCTAATGCCAAGTTTGAAATTGAAGTGGCTCAAGAGCGATTCTCCGCAACGGCCAGCTTGCAAGGTTTCTACGATCCCACAGGCGCACGCATGAAAATGTAATCACCATTGGCGGACAGCATAAACGCAAAGTCTCAATATAAAGCCGGGTCACCGGCTTGCAGCACACTCTCTATTGCTGGCTACCGGCGGCACAAATGGCCAAATAATCGCTAATCACGCTGACCATGCCTCGTTCTATACATTCCACGGTTAACACGTGACCGATAGAGACTTCTAATACATTAGGTATACACAAAAAATCGGCCAGATTTTGACTATCTAAATCATGCCCTGCATTGACACCTAAGCTGAGTTCCTGTGCCTTAGTGGCAGCGGCGCGGTATTGTTCCAACACTGCTCCTTGCATAGGTGTACCCCACTTGGCCGCATATTGCTCGGTATACAGCTCAATCCGCTGGGCAGCCGATTGCGCTGCCAATTGTACTTGTTCAACATCGGGGTCTAAGAAAATGGCACTGCGAACACCTAAGGCATTCAAACGCTGACATATGGCGTCCACTTCATCAAATTGGGTCTTCATGTCCCAACCATGGTCAGAAGTAAGCTGGTCAGGAGAATCCGGTACCAACGTGCATTGATCGGGTTTAATATCTTCAACCATCCGTAAAAAATGGTCTGAAGGGTACCCTTCTATGTTGTACTCAATACCTTTCATGGGTGCCAACATAGCGCCCAAGTCATAAGCATCTTGATTAGTTATATGACGTTCGTCTTGACGGGGATGCACGGTAATACCACGCACACCCAAATCGATGTTCTTGCGAGCAAAATCACAAACGTTCGGAAAATCCCTGCCACGAGAATTACGTAACAAAGCAATTTTGTTTAAGTTAACACTCAGTAAAGTCATGGTTAATGGCCATCGATAATATACCCAATTGAAGTCCGCTATTTTACTTGATGAAGTGAACTGGAAGCTATAGAAAAATGCTATTCATAAGGCCTAATAATGGTAGTGGGTGTTTTTGATCATCTACTACGGGCACTAATTTTTCACTGTAGAAGCGACGCTAGGTCTTTAATCAGCACGCTTTAACTAAAATTGATACAGATCTAATCAAATATTAGCATATTCTAAGATAATGAATGCTCTGTTCTTACTACCAACTTGAGATAAACCAACATGACCAGCATACGGGAATGGTTAGAGATCTACTCTACAGATCAGATTTCATTGTTCATAGGCATCTTTGTTGGCCTCTTATTTGGCGCCTTGGCACAACAAAGTCGTTTTTGTTTGCGGGCTGCTACGGTAGAATTCTGGCGCGGTCAGGCAGGCGGCAAATTGGCTATTTGGTTATTTACCTTTGCTTCAGCCTTGATGCTCACTCAATGGCTCATTATGGGCCAAGTGTTGGATACGGAAGATATTCGCCAATTAGCCACCACCGGGTCCATATCTGGTGCCATTATAGGTGGTAGTTTGTTTGGTATGGGCATGATCTTGGCACGTGGCTGTGCCAGTCGACTATTAGTGCTTGCCGCTACAGGTAACCAACGTGCTTTAATTGCTGGTTTGATTGTAACTCTCGTTTCTCAGGCTAGTTTACGGGGTGGTTTGTCACCGGCGCGCCAAGCCGCTTCATCATGGTGGACCATCAGTCCCGAACAGCGGAACTTGGCCCAATATTTACCGGAATATAGCGCCATGATTTTCGCCCTACTAATGTTACTAGTAGCCACATATATGGTGCGTCACCTTAAAATTCGTACCTGGCATTGGCTTGGTGCCATTGGCGTGGGTGCTGTTATCTCTCTTGGATGGGGCCTAACAGCCTGGCATGCGAGCTGGTCTTTCGACATTGTTGCCGTTAAGAGTGTGAGCTTTACCGGCCCTTCTGCTGATACGCTTATGGGGTTGATTAATTCTCCCCATATTCCCATCACTTTTGATATTGGCATTGTTATGGGAGTATTTACCGGCGCCTTAATAGCCGCCCTACTTGCTGGTGAATTCAAAATACAGGGTTTTACTGAACAAACCGGTTTGGCACGGTATATCATTGGCGCAACGCTCATGGGCTTTGGCGGCATGCTCGCAGGCGGCTGTGCTGTTGGTGCAGGTATAACCGGCGGCGCTGTATTAGCCCTAACAGCATGGCTAGCCCTGCTTGCCATGTGGCTATCTGCCGGCATCACGGATTTCTTGATCGACCGCTAAGCACATTAACAAAATGAGCACCGTGCCCAACTGCCCATAGAGCTTAAAGGCGATCTTAAGCGGGCTCTTTCTCGGCAAGTTGAGTCTGTGATACCACGCAGTTGCGACCGTTTTGTTTGGCTTTATAAAGTAACAGGTCAACCCCTTCCAAAACTGAGTCAACATCTTTGTCCTGATCGATCTCGAAAACACCAAAACTGGCCGTGACTGTCATAGTCTTTGGCCAATGTGAATAATCCAAAATTGTTTGCCTTAAATTGTTGGCCACCAAACGGGCCTGCGGTTCATCAGTATTTTCTAACAGAATCAAGAATTCTTCGCCACCAATGCGGGCGACCGTATCCGAGTCCCTAGTATGAGCGGACAAAATGGTAGCCAACAGGGAGAGGGTTTTATCACCCACTAAATGCCCATGTGCATCATTAATGGCCTTAAAGTGATCAATATCGATCATGATGACCGATACACTGGTCCGGCGCCGGTTTTGTAACACCATGGCAAACTTGTTCATAGCATAGCGCCGGTTATACAAACCAGTTAGCGAATCAATGCTAGACAGGTGCTCTAAACGTTGTTGGGTTTCATTGAGTTGGCCAACTTTACGTTTGTAATCATCCAAGATTTGTGAGAGAGAAAAGTACAAAAACAATAAGCACACCAAAGCCATACTAGTGGCATCCAATATACGATGTGCGGGGTTTTCATGATAACGAATCATTTCTGGAAAAAGGTATTGCATCCACGCCAACAAGCCAAACATGCACAGATTGCATATCACCAGAACTTGCGGTTTATGTTGCCGCAGCACGATAGCAATGGCGGCTACCGTAATCACAAACAGATAGGGGGCCGAACCATCCAAACCACCTTCATATAACCAAATAACGGGGTATAAGACAAAGGTCAGCATATACACCATAATTTTGCTTGGTAAGACAAAATTATTCAAATCTACAGCAAGGTACAACACAGCAAAACTGATTAATACCACTAGCCAATTCTGAACTGCCGATAGCAACCCAAAGCCAAAAAAAACCTTGGAAACACCATCGGCGATACCAACTAGCGTGCCCAACGACAGAATAACGATAAAAAAGCGGAATTCTAGCGCACCGTAAGTAAAAGTATTTACCAGTTTGGCGATCCATGATTGAGCCCAAGTGTGAATAGTATTCAACAACCACCTGATCAACGCCTTACCCTCTTACTGTCGTGACTTATCTATCGTCATAATAATAAAACCCCAAGTTAATGGGTGGCCAATTTTTCTAATCATGCCATACGGCTTAACGCTCTTTCAGTATAGTACATCATCTTATATCAGCTTGGTGGCCGATCATCTATAGGCTGAAGACTATATCAGTCTGCTCATGTTAGCTGAACTGTCACAACACCATATTGTTGTCGATGTTGATTAGTAAAATTATCTTGAGCAAGCTATTTAAGCAACTAGATCACAGAACAAAAGCAAACATTAATCTATTAAAATTAAAGTTAGTATTTAGCCTGGTATGACAGAAAAGTAAAACACCTGACCCAGATCAAAACTCTATCACATCACCTCCACTACCCTGAAAACACATCACTAATGGAGGGAACACAATGAATTGGGGAAGGCTCGCTTGTATCCTCATACTAGGGATCGCATTTATGGTTTGACACAACAGGAGCTCCAGCTCCTGTTTTTTATATTTGGGGCAGTTAACCCTATTAATAAATGGCTATTTATTGCCAGATTGTACATATAAGTAATTCGCACCTGAAATGATCGCAATAGCGTAATTTATCAGTTGATGGCACACCTCTTTACCCGACGAGGAGTCGGCATGAAGTTTTAAGCTTTACTGCACTAACCTGTCCTTTTCTGTTCTAGCAGCATTAGTTACCAGTTTCCACCACTTGTCCTAGGTCAATAGGCTGGCTTTAAAGCTTTGACCGATCAATCACAACCCTATATATTAGCTTTTACTTATAATATATCAGACAATGCCACATTCCTATTTTCTTGGCAGTCTGCCAAGGGCACCAGCATTAGCCAATACGGGGCATTATCAGAGTCTGTATCGCTAATCTACAGAGACTAATTTTAGCTATGAGCCAAGTTATCGAAATCGACTACTACACCGATATTCTCTGTGTTTGGGCCTGGATTGCCCAGCGTCGCATTGAAGAATTACACAAGCTCTACGGTGATCAGGTACACCTTAACCATCACTATCTGCCGCTTTTTAGTGACACCAAAACTCGCATGGCAACGCAATGGGGTTACCGTGGCAGTTATGAGGGCTTTGCCGATCACCTAAAGCAAGCTTGCGCTCCCTATGATTTCGCACCCATCAACGACAAGGTATGGCGCCGGGTTCGTCCTACTACTTCAGCGGCGTCACACCTCATGCTGAAAGCCACACAATTGGCTTATGACGCTCCCACCAGTGCAGAGTTGGCCCTACTGCTTCGGAAAGCATTTTTTGTTGACGCTAAGGACATTAGTCAAAAAGGGTTGGTTTTGGAATTGGCGCAAGGCATGGGGCTTGAAGCAGATACCCTGCAAAGCGTGCTGAACGACGGTACGGCTTTGGCAGCTCTTATGGCTGATCATGCCAGGGCACAGGCACAGAACATTAAAGGCAGCCCTTCTTGGGTAATGAACGAAGGCCGTCAGACCATCTATGGCAACGTGGGTTATCGTGTGCTGCACGCCAATGTAGAAGAGCTCCTTCGTAGCCCAGAAAATGAAGCCAGTTGGTGTTAGCTAAAACGTAGCTTAGCATGACTTTTTAACTGATTAACCTGACATCTTTTACGGAATTAAAACTATTTTTCCCACATGCTCTTTCTTGGCAAATTCTTGCTGTGCTTGCACAATGTCAGCCAGTGCATAGGTAGCCGATACCTTTGGTGTTAGCTGGCCGGCCTCAATATAGCTTACTAAATTGGGAAACACAGGCTCATCCCAGGCGGTACTACCCAAGAGGCGTATATCTTTTAAATACAAGTCGCGTAAATC
>JAAERS010000338.1 GCA_024230095.1 Gammaproteobacteria bacterium
CAGCATTAAAAATACTTTTATTGCCACCATGTGATTTCAAGTGAAATCTTAGTAACTAACTGTCGTTATTCTTTTACCAGTCGAACGTTATCTACACGCAGGACCACACCATGCTGATTGTCCATTTCGGGCAACAGCACCAATGGCGTATTCACGTTGGTTAAGTCCAAGGACGAACCTGGACGCTTACGTAATTCAGCCAACGACATGCGGTAAGACTTCCACTCTCCTACCGACGCTGGCGCAATAGGCACCTCGCCAGTACTACAGGGAAAGAAGCAATCGATTTTCATTTTCATGCTATCTGTTGCTCGGGGATCTACCAGACGCTGCATATCAAATTCAATATACTTGAAGGCACTAAAGTCAAAGCCTAATGGACCCTGCCAATAGCCAACGCCCTGGTTGGTTTTGAAGCTAAACTGCTGAACTGTGCCGCGGTCTTTATCTTCAACTTCAGTCACGTCAATTTGGCCATTAGCTTTCCAAGCACCAGCTGTAAACGGCGGTACCGATGCACCATTAAAGATATCTACAACATCTGCCTTGTAAAAATCAGAGTCAAATTCAATATTTATGATCTTTGGTGGTTGCATACCAAAGTTACGAGTAGCACGACGGTTTTTGGTAGCGCATCGACGCAGCGATGAAAGCGCTTTCGGGCAGCTATAAACACGCACATAATCCACTTCCATTTGTGCTGGGAACTTGGTTTCGGCGTTTGGGTTACCAGGCGGCGTGCCACCCACTGCTAGATTTAACAACAGATGGAAGCGCTCATTAAATGGCGCGTTGCCCTCTACGTTGTACCAATCACCATTTTCATCACGAATTTGTGAATACCACCCAGACGAAAATTGAGTAACGTAATGAAAGTCGTTGATATACCAACGAATTTCGCCGTCGGCCCATTCAATGGCATACGTGTGAAATTCTTTGGATGGGTCACTTTCAGTATGGGTAAAAGTTTCCCCTGTGTAGACGTTATTTGGCCACTCTCTTCCATAATGCAAAGTGGCATGAGTTTTCTTGTGTTCAGCCTCAGGGGCTTGACTGATCATTTCAACAATATCTATCTCACCACTACCCGCCCAGGTTCCATATTTGTAATCTGTAGGGAGCATCCAAATTGCAGGCCACAGGCCCTGACCAGCGGGTAGTTTAGCCCTGACTTCTAGGCGGCCATACTTCCAATCACCTTTGTTTTTGGTACGCATACGCGCAGACGTATAGGGCAAGGTTTTTTTGCCACTTGTACCCCAATCTTCTGGTTCCGCTGACCCTCGATAGGTTTCTTTGTAGGCTCGAAGAACTAACTTTCCATCTTTAATAAAGGAGTTTTTATGACGATCTGTATAGCACTGCAGCTCTTGATTACCGCCGCCCCAACAATTCTCTTCCCATTCCCACTTGCTCTCATCTACGTCCTTGCCTGCAAATTCATCTTGCCATACTAATTTCCAGCCCTTTGCTTCAGCATAGGCGATATCAGTGATGTCTGTTGCAGCCTGAGCTGCAGCTGGAACACTTAATATGGTCGCGCTAACAATGCTCAGCGCGCAAAAAGAAATCGTTTTCATATTCATTACAAAATATCTCCATCACTGTTGATAACGTCGCGATACCAATAAGCTGAACTCTTGGGTGTACGCTTTTGCGTATCATAATCCACATGCACTAAGCCAAATCGCTGTTGGTAGCCATGAGCCCATTCAAAATTATCCATAATAGACCAGTAAAAATAACCAGCCACGTCCACACCATCGGCAGCCGCTTGTCGCAGACTCTTCAAGTGACGGCGTACATAATCAATGCGACCTGGATCTTCTACCTGGCCATTAGTATGAACCCAATCACAATTTGCCATTCCATTCTCTGTCACAACAATGGGTAGGCCATAGCGCTCGTAGTAGAATTTAGGCCCCCAGTACAAACATTCTTGTGTCACATTCCAATCCATTGTGGTCCGACCAGAGCCAATCAATGGTTCAGCTTCAGGCTCACCTGCGGCATTTAACTTTAACGCTCCACCAGAATAAATATTTGCGGCATACATATCTAAGGGTTGGTTAATGGTTTCCATATCACCAGTGCGTATTTTGGGCAAAAATTGTTCAAATAACGCCAAACCGTCCTCAGGATATTCACCTTTCAACATTGGATCGGCATACCAGGTATTGCTGAAGCAGTCTAAACGATTGATATCAAATGTAGCCTTCCTAGCAGCTTCAATTAACTTGGGATCATTACTGGTTGGGTAGGTCACCATACCCACAGGTGCGGCACCAATGTTCAAGGTTTGCTTGGCATTGGCTCGCATAGCTTGAACCGCTTTACCATGGGCCAATAACGAGTTGTGCGAAACCTGCAATACCTTCTCAAAAGACATCTTTAAGCACGGAGCATGTTCGGCTGAATGATGGCCCAAACCAATAAAACACTGAGGTTCATTTAAGGTGAACCAGTTCTTGACACGATCCGAGAATTTATTAGTAATCAATTCAGCATAATCAGCAAACCAATCAGAACTATCACTATTCAACCATCCGCCCTGATCGTACAGAGCTGTAGGGAAATCCCAATGGAATAAAGTAATCCAAGGGTCGATGCCCTTTGCTAACAAAGCATCGATAAGCTTGTCATAAAAATCCAAACCTTGCTGGTTAACCCGCCCTTTACCTTGTGGGAGAATACGCGGCCAAGCAATAGACAAACGATAAGCTTGCATCCCTAATTCTGACATCATATTGACGTCATCCTGATAACGATTCAGGTGATCACAAGCAACCATGCCATCACTGCCATCTTTTACCCAACCAGGCTGGCGACAGAACATATCCCACACGCTATCTCCACGGCCCTGATCTTTAGCGCCACCTTCTATTTGATAAGAAGAGGCAGCCGTGCCCCATACAAATCCATCTTTAAACTTTTCCATCGTGTTATTTGACCCTTATTAGCAGATAATTTATTGGTTAACTACTTCAGTTCAATGACTGAGTCCCTGATCACCAAATCAGTTTTAAACTTAATGCCCTCAGGCAACTTCTTGTTATATATTTCTTGGTAAGCCATGGTGGCGCAGGCCTTGGCCATGTCGTACTTTGGAAAATGCATGGTAGACAAACGGGGGCTAACATAATTAGACATGAGAATGTCATCAAACCCTATTACGGAAAAATCTTTTGGAATAGAATACCCATGCCTTGCAGCCCATTCATATACACCAAAAGCAGCTTCATCGTTACCTGCTACCACAGCAGTAAAGGCAGTGCCGGAATCAACCATATGCTGCATACCTTTAATTCCTCCTTCCACTTCGAAACTGGTGTGTACAATCTGCTTGCCAGTAACCGTTAAACCCGCCTCTCGCATTGCTCGTTTAAAGCCGGCAACACGCTCATTGGCATCTTGTTTGTACTCTTGCCCTGCAATGTAAATAATATCCTTGTGGCCTTGTGCAATAAGATGGCGAGTTGCTTGATAAACACCATCATCATTGTCTAAATACATATTGCGGATTTCTAACCCATCTACATGCTGATTTATCAAATAAATAGGAATGCGTTTTTCCAGATCTTTAAGGTATTCGCTATCTAACCCTTCAGTTAACAAGATCAAACCGTCTACCTGCCTTGCCATAAGAAAATCAACCGCTTCCTTTTCGGCCTGCTCCTCTGCAAAACCACTGGCGATAATTACGTGCTTATTTAGCTTACGCAAAGTTTCCTCTACGCCTGACATTACCGGACCATAAAATGGGCCATCAAGATGAGAAACAATCATGCCCAAAGTATTAGAGCGTTTTGATGATAATGACTGGGCAGCAGAATTGGGCTGATAACCCAATTCCTTCATAGCGGCAAGCACTTTTTTTCGCGTCGTTTCTCTCACAGGTGCCGCGTTACTCGTCACACGTGATACCGTTGCAGGTGATACACCGGCTAGACTGGACACTTCTAATATACTGGCTTTTTTCATATCAATATCATTTCCTAATGATCAGCCTTCTTTATTTATACAGGGCGAAACAACGAACAAAATGATCTTCAGCCACTTGGGTGACATCAGGCATCCTCTCATGGCAAACATTACTTACCTTTGGACAACGACCAGCGAATGGACAACCCTTGGATTCAGGCTTCCATAATGGTATCTGAGATTTGCTATGATCTTTGCTGATGCTATTTTCGCGTTTTCGCCCCACTTCAGGCACTGCACTTATTAACAATTGCGTATACGGATGATGAGGTGTTTGCGTTACAGAATCACTCTCGCCCCACTCAACCATATGGCCTACATACATCACCCCAGTTCGTTCAGCAAAATAGCGCGCTGTGGCAATGTCATGAGTAATATACAGGAAGCCGATGCCCTCATCTTTCATATCCGTCATTAAATTGAGGATACCTAAACGAATAGACACATCCAGCATGGAAATAGGCTCATCGGCCAATATAAACTTCGCACCTGTTGTTAACGCTCTGGCAATGGCCACACGTTGACGTTGTCCACCAGAGAGTTCATGAGGAAACTTATCCGCCGTTTGCTTGGCTGGCGACAACCCTACCCGTTCCAGGGTGGCCAGCATATAATCTTCAATTTCGTTACCCTCTAACCGGGGCAAGTGAATGCGAATGGGGCGGTACAAGTGATGGCGAATGGTATGGACAGGATTTAATGAGCCAAAAGGATCTTGAAAAATCATCTGTATTTGTTTAGCCAAATGCGCTTGGCTAATCTGGTTTTCGGGGCAATTAATATCCTGGCCATTTAGACGCAACACACCATCGGTGGGTTTGTACAAACGTGTTAAAGCTCTGGCGCAGGTACTTTTACCACTGCCGGATTCACCCACGATAGCTAGTGCTTCGCCTGCTTTAATAGTCAGACTGACACTGTTTACAGCGCGCATGTATTGACGCTTAAATAAAGCACTGTCCAAAGCAAAATCAACAACCAAGTTCTCTACTTCGAGAGTACCCATTTGTTCATTCGTAATATCAGCAACATTGGCCATCAACTGATTACTAGAAACCATTACAAATCCCCCATCGTAATATTGTGACAAGCCACAGAACGATCATGAGGCGAAGCAAAATACCGAATAGCCGGGGAGGATTCAGCGCAGTTCGTATCACATTGTTGACAACGTGCCTGAAAATAGCAACCAGCCGGTGTTTCCAACAAATTTAGCGGATTGCCTGGGATACCTTCAAGACGCACTTTAGGCCCGAATATGGTAGGAAAGGAATTCAACAAACCCTTAGTATACGGGTGCACTGGCTTATTCATTAGATCATTGGACTTGCCAAGCTCTACCAACTTACCCGCATACATAACACCAATACGATCCGTAATTTCACCCATCAAGCCTAAATCATGGGAGATGAAGAGAATGGCAAATCCGAACTCTTCCTTAAGCTCATATAGCTGATCCATAATTTCCCGCTCAACAACCACATCCAAGGCAGTTGTTGGTTCATCCATAATGATTAATTTGGGGCGTAGAATAAGGGCAATAGCAATCACGACACGTTGCCTCATGCCGCCTGATAATTGATGAGGGTATGAATTCATTCTAGAAGGGTGAATACCTACTAACTCCAGATTCTCTTCGGCGCGCTTACTAGCTTGTTTTAAGCTGACATCTTCATGGGCAAGAACTACATCTGTTAATTGCTCGCCAATAGTAATGACTGGGTTCAAGGCGTTCATGGCACTTTGAAAAACCATACTCGCCTTTGCCCAACGAAATGAACGGAGTTCTTTTTCAGACATGCGCAACACATCTTGGCCTGCAAAAACAATTTCACCATCAGTGATTAAGGCTGGAGCACTATGTAGATTGGCAATAGCGAAAGCCAGCGTACTCTTACCGCAACCTGACTCACCAGCCAGACCAACGGTTTCTCCAGGGAAGATATCCAAACTAACTTTATTCACGGCTCTAGCATTACCCTCATCGGTAATGTAATCCACGCATAAGTTTTTTATACTCAACAAAGGCTGACTCATAAGGCGGCCCTCTTGGCTTCAACTTCTACCTTCATTCGACGCCATGTCTTTATGTAGCCACCCGTTTTGAGTTTTGGATTTGATATTTGATCAATAGACATATTTAACAACGCCAAGCCACCACCAAATATGGCAATAGCGGCCCCTGGCACCACCATGTCCCACCAAGCTCCCACTACAAAAGCAGAATTCGATTGGGCCCAGAACAACATGGTTCCCCAGGTTACAATTGTAGGGTCGCCCAAGCCCAAAAATTCAAGCCCCGCTTCAGCCATAAGCGCATAAATACAAGTACCCATGGCACCACCAACTACGATGCTTATCAGGTTAGGCAAAATCTCAACAAATATAATTCGCCACTTAGATTCCCCCATCACTTCTGCTGCTAAAATAAACTCTTTGTTGCGTATCGCCATAGTTTGACTACGAATAACCCTTGCCCCCCAGGCCCAAGACGATAAACCGATGATAAGCGCTATCACCAAAGGGCCAACTTGCCCTAAAAACGCAGCTAGAATAATTAGTAAAGGCAACTGTGGAAACACTAAAACCACGTTGGTTAATGACATCAGAAATTCATCTATACGGCCACCAAAATAGCCCGCACTAATACCTACCGCCACGGCTATGAGCGTAGTTATGGCGGATGCACTAAATGCCACCAACAACGAAATCTGACCACCATGCAAAACCTGACTGAACACGTCTTTGCCTGATCGAGTAGAACCCAATAATAACTCGGCGCTTGGCGGCTGATGGCCACGAGCAACCCGTTTATTGGGTTCGTTATCAGCAATCACAGATGCACAAGCACTCATAAAAATCACCGTAGCAATGATCACAGAACCTAAAATTGCCGCCGTATTACCTCGGTAAAAGCGACCTAAAAACTTTATAAATGGATGACTAAACATGCCTTTAAATCTCATTCTTCACTCTAATTTTACTATCTATTCTAATTACGCAGACGTGGGTCTAACCACAAATAGAGCAAATCTGCGATAAAGTTAAATACCAGCACAAACACCACAATTAAGAGAAAACAGGCCTGCATGGTGGGATAGTCGCGTGCCCCTAAAGCTTTAAACAGCAACAAACCCACACCCGGGTAATTAAATACAGTTTCTATAAAAATAGCGCCAGCCATAACAAAACCAACTTGCATAGAAACAGCAGTAACCACAGGCAACAAAGCATTGCGCGCCGCGTAATGGGTCATAATACGGCGATTGCTTAACCCCTTGGCCTTGGCCATGGTAATGTAATCTTCGCCTAATACATTGATCATGGCGTTACGCATATTAAATATCCAAGAACCAATACCTCCCAAAATCATACAGATAATAGGTAACACAGCGTGATGTAGCACACTGGTAATATAATCCCAAGTCCAGCCCGGCTCTAGATCAGGGTTAGCACCATAGGAGAGGGGAAACCATTTCCAAGTTAAGGCCAAGATAAAAAAGATAAACAATGCAGTAACCGGCTGCGGCATAGCGCCTACAAATGCCCAAAACCCCGGCATGAATCGATCAGTAAAACCACCTCGATTGTAGGAGGCGTAGGTACCAATCAATAGCCCGATCATTACAGAAATAACCGTAGACATACCGGCTAATCCGATAGTCCATGGCACTTTAACCGCCAACAGTTCTGTTACGGGAAGTGGGTAGAGCATGATCGTAGGCCCAAGATCCCAAGTAAAAATACTCTTAATGTATTTCAAATACTGGACCCACATTGGGCCATCAACGAAACCTAGCATCTCTTTGTAAGCCTGCAGGGTTTCAAGAGGCATTCGCCCCTGAGCTGCTGCAAATAACGCATCTACAGGATCACCAGGCATCAATCGTGGAATGACAAAATTAAACGTAATTGCCACCATAATAGCGATGAAATAAAAGCTAAAGCGCCTTACTACAAAATTCATAAGTACAGGTATTCTTATAATTAAAATGTTAACAGCGGCCAGCTTATTAACCGGCCGCCTTTGAGATTACTTAGCGTACAGTTGCTCAAAAGTGATTAACTTTCGAGATGATTCATAGAACACAGGTTGTACGAAAGCATTTTCAGCTGTTGGCCAACCGCCAATACGCGTAGCATTATACTGATACCAGGTTGGATTGGAGAACAAAGGAACAAAAGCCAAACTTTCAGCAGTAAATGCCATCAGCTCTGCAAGAATAGCTTTGCGACGTTCTGCATTAGAGGTTGCCAAATATTCATCTATCAATGCATCAACTTCTGGGCTACTCACACCGTGGTTTGTATGCCAAGACATACCTTGACGAGAAGTATGGAAGTAATCTTGATAGGCTTGAATTGGATCTTCGGCGTTAGTTTTAGACCAGTTAATAGACGCCTGATAAGTGCCCTTTTTCAATGCAGTATCGTAAACAGACCAATCAACTGTCTTGGTGTTAGCTCTAATACCAATTTCAGCCAAATATTCACTAACCATCTGCACTGTCTGCACCCAGTCAGTCCAGCCGTTTACAACGTGAATATCGAAATTGATCTCTGTTCCATCTGGGTTCTCCAGAAAGCCATCTCCATCCACATCTACATAACCAGACTCATCCAACAAATCCATCGCTTTATTTGGATTATACTCTGCCAAATAGTCATACTTGGCATTCACTTGATCGTTAAAATGGGACTTGAAAAATTCACCAATTCCCGTCACATGAGTTTCAGGTGTTGGGTAACCATAGGCCGCCAAATCCACAATCATTGGACGATCTAGCGCCATAGAAAAGGCCTTGCGGAAATTGATATCGCTAAACGGCGCTTCACGGGTATTCAAATAAACGTTAATTAAATCATTAGCTGGATACCAAAAGCCATGGTTTTCCGGATTTGGGGCAACATAAGTCTTTTCAATGTCAGCAATGAAGTTGGAACCCCAGTCAATTTCGTCATTGATCAATGCGGCCTGAATCTGAGAGTTATCAGTATATTGACGGAACTTAATACAATCCAGATAAGGTAAGCCTTCATCAGCTTTGTAGTAATTAGGGTTACGGCAAATTTGAATTTGGTTATCTTTTACCTGCGTCACCTCAGTAATAGGACCAGAACCAACCGGGTTACCATTCTTATAAGTGGAAATATCCTCAACGTCTTTCCAAATATGCTCAGGTACCACATGCAGACGCGGCAAGTGCCAATCGATAGTGCCATCTCTATCCGTGAACTTAATATAAACAGTCAGTGAATCTGTGGCCTCAGCTGATGCAAACTTACCAGAGCCCCACTGCCCTGTCGCATCAAGCTTAGCGTCATCCTTACCTAGGTTTAAAGAAAAAACCACGTCTTCAGCATCGAGGACTTCACCATCTGACCAAGTCAGACCATCTTTTAAGTTAATAGTTAAACCCATCAAATCTGCATCATAAGTAAAGCGACTGGCTAAGCGCCAATTTATCTCACCTTTCAAAGCATTTACGGCCCATAGAGGTTCAAACATGGTACCACCAACCATGTCTCCCTGAGCACCTGAGTATGGATTAAAGTCCTCAACAAAAGTCTGCGTAATAATAGGCACAGTTAGTACTCCACCCTGTGCATGCTTACCTTCTGCATGTGCAGTGGCTACCATGCCTGTCGCTAATGTTGAAATAGCAAGCGCTAAGCTCAGTTTCTTCATGGAATTACCTCTTATATTTTTATTTGATACACCGGCTAGGCTGCCAATATATAGTTCAATTTTTTTTCTAATATATGAAATCGTTTTCATTCTATTTGTAAAAAAAAGGCCGGTGGCCGAATCGATATGAATGAAAACGATTTCATAAACTATAAAGACAAAAAAACCACTTGTCAAATAAAAAACTCACATTAAATACGAGAATGGTTGCGCTCTTTTAATCATCATATCCCCCAATAATAGTTCTGCTTGATTAGGTGTGATAACAGCGGATGTCTCCTGAAGATGTCCCCTGGTCAATAGATGAGCACATGGTGGAGCTGTGATCCTTGGCCGGAGATCATGCCCATAATCTTCCAACTATTGAGTTTTAGACAAAGCAGCCTTGCTTTCATGTCTAGATACAACCAACAGAAATATACCTAAGCTGGCCTCAATTATTGACCTGCCTATTATGACAATATCAAGCCCAGTATGAATATCAAAAAGGATCGAAGTAATTGAGAAAATGGACGTTAGCAGCCAGAATAACCCCGCATAATAAGCGAACAACCGCCCCCCTCTAGGGGTCGTATAGTTGGGCAAATACCAACATAATACAACTAGTGTTGAGCGAAGTATGATGTTACTGATCATCATTCTGTGCGTAACGGGAGTTAAGTCAGTCCCGTAAAGAAAATGAGAACTTAGGTTGGGCGCCAGTAATAAAACTAAAATCCAAGCGGCAAGGTAAATAGAGGTAAAACGAAACGCTAGTTTAAGCAAATAATTCTCACAACACTGGGCAATTTTAGGAAGCTGCACGCATCTCAAGAGTTACAGGGGGATTGCTTAAGGACGATACCCCCTAGGTACACTTCGCTACCCAACGGAACCCCTGAAACCTTAATTCGCATACGTTTTTAACAGTATCAGGGGATTTTAAGCCAGTCAACAAAATTTTCGGCACACCTTCACTGCCTAGTTATGTTGTGCCACAGATAGATGTATTAACCTTACCAATGGAAGTATGTATGTCCCATTATAAGTCAACTAAGGGACAGCTCCTTGGGTCTACCACTTGATCAGAAACTAAGCTACTGCGGCGTGTTTTTGTGGTACAGGAAATACCACATTACATTGTCCGGTACCGGAGCTTGGGAAGTACTCCGTCATCACCTCGGCTTTACCATCATAGTTGTTCCAACCGAGTAGGCCAAACAGCATGGCAGTGTCGTGCATGCCACCTTCGCCAGCGCAGTCCTTGGCGTATTGAGGCAAGATGTCCAAGAAGGCCTGAATACGGCCCTGCTTCCACATGTCCATTACCATTAAGTCCGTTTCTTGATTGAGAGGATGGCTAATCTTGAACAGATAATCGCCAACGACCTTGTTTGGTGGGATGCGATGAGATAGAGAACCACTGGCAAGAAAGGCAACGCGTTTGTCGGACTTTTCGATGGCCTGCAAAATGGCTTCACCAACGACCTTGGATTCTTCCAGGTCGGCGTCATACATCCAACCAGCAATAGATACCACCTTAATGTCGGTGCCAATGCCAAGATAACGCAGGGGAACCAGGGTGCCATATTGCAGCTCTAAGCTAGCAAACTGGTCGTGACACAAGGTGGTGACACCATTGTCAGTTGCCGTCTTGGCGATAAGTTGGCCTAGTTCTGGGTCTCCCACATGCTGGTACTGCATGTTATTGAGAAAATGTGGGAACTCGGTGCTGGTGAACACACCAGACATGTCAGGTTTGGCATTGATATGGAAGCCGGCGTTGACTAACCAGTGGGTATCAGCAACAACAATGGTATCTACTTGGCGTTCACGACAAAGTTCTCCAATACGCTTGAGACCATTGACAGCTTCATCTCGAATGCCTTTTAAAGGTCCATCTTGTTCAGAAATAAACATGGAAGGTACGTGTGTCACTTTGGCTGCCAGTACTAATTCACCCATGGATTTTGCCTCTTTGCGTATAGTTAAGTTGGGATTAACGTTGAAGTTGCCCTCACCACCAAGTTATCAGTATAGGTGTGGACTTGGCAGAGCTCGTTACCATTTAAAGCAGAGCTTGTTACCATTTAAGGCAATGGGTCTGAAATAGTGGGATCAGACTCATGGAGCTGAACCCAAGATTGACGCAAGGCTGATGGGGATAGTCCGGTCCAACGTTTGCAGGCGCGATTGAAGTGAGCCGGGGCAGAAAACCCAAGCGAATAGGCAATTTCGGTGATGGGTTTGCACGAATGTTGTAAATACTGCCGAGCCAACTGTTCTCTCGTTTGGTCACGCAGTGTTTGCATACTTGTACCCTGTTGTTGCAACTGATATTGCAAAGTACGGGGTTCCATAGCAAATTCGGCAGCAATGTCCTCCAGGGTCATAAGCCCCATGGGCATAAGTTCAATCAGCAATGCACGTACTCTGGCACAGATGTCCTCAAGCTCTAAGCGACGTAGGTAGTTTTCTACCAGTTTATCGTTTTCTGCCGCTAATAGGGCGTTGCCTGTAGCGAGGGGGGTATACAAATCAGCCTGAGCAAATAGCAACTGGTCAGCAGCCTGCTCAAAGTGCACCGGACAGGCAAAATAGTCCTGCCAGAGACTGGCCATGTTTGGTTTGGCATGGCGCAGGCATACCGCCTTAGGAGCAAGTTGCGGGCTCGACATGTCGCGAAACATCTTCACCACAGCTGCCAGAAAATAATCGATGCCTTGTTGGGCTATCAGATCTTGGCCATCAATTTGCTTTACCTGCATGCGAAATATCAACGCCTTTGACGTGGAGTCTGATTGCAGTGATAGCTCACAGCCGCTATTGAGTAACACATCAAAACGCACCATGCGTTGCAATGCATCATGAAGGCTGGAGCTAGCCCATAAGGAGAATCCTAGGGCGTGGAAGGTAGTCGGACAGACGTATTGGGCAACCTGTAAACCGATGTCTTCTTGCTGCGTATGGTCGATAGCTAGCTGCCAGAGTCGACGAGTATGATTGGCGTCAAAACGGGCTTCGGTATTGAGTTTTTGGCTAGCATCTACCCCGGCTTGTTGTAATAGTTGGTCCCCCTCGTAGCCAAGGGCATCCAATGCGCGGCCGACAGCCACAGCCCAACCACCAACGACGGTGGACACTTGTTGTGGGGGTAGCGTGTATGACTGGATCATTGGATGATTATATGAAAAAGACATGGCCATGCGAGGACAATTAGCTGCTAAATTGATATTGCGCAGGAATGATGGGCATGTATGTCATACCCAAGCTCTGGTTTTAGGATAACGAGGCTAATCCCTGAATGCTAATTTCGTGTATTTTGCACCCTCTTCCGACGTAACAAAATAACCCCCATTTTTAACTAGTTGGAAAGCGTATGTTGCCAGTTTTTGTGAGAAAAGAGGTAAATGTTATAAGTAAATTATTCGATAAATTGTTATAAATAACAAATAGATAGAACACCTGTATGATTTATACCGAGGACCCGATATAACTATATCCCCTATTGTTCAACACCCTCCCGGAACATCGCCCATTGCGGAATCTCTTAGCCTACTACAAATCGAAAATCTTAAGCATAATCTTAAAACACCTATCTGCTTTGTATTGTTTAATGTAATGTTATAATATAACATTACATAATCTCGCGAAATGACGTGATTTCTACTATCGATAGTTTGATTAATAATATATAGGACATTTATGAAACACATTATTACTCTTGCAGCTGTCATTGCTGCCACTCCTGCCATAGCGGAAAATTTTGCTCAACATGAAGCGCACGAGCACGGTGTAGGCGAATTAAACATTGCTATAGCAGGCAACAAACTCGCCATGGAATTAACCGCCCCTGGGGCTGATATTGTCGGTTTTGAGTACACGGCAAGCAGTCCAGAAGACAAGCAGGCCATTAAAAATGCACTAGCACAGTTACAGCAGCCATTGAACCTGATTAATCTACCTACCTCCGCAGCATGTAAGTTGTTGTCAGCCGAATCTTACCTTGGTGGTGCCGAACATAAAGAGCATCATGAGGATGAGCATGCCCATGAAGACGAACATGCGCATGAAGATGAAGGTGCACATGAAGACGAACACGCTCATGAAGATGAAGGTGCACATGAAGACGAACATGCTCATGAAGATGAAGGTGCACATGAAGACGAGCATGATCACGAGGACGCTCATCAAGAGGCCGAACAGCACACTGCTTTCCATGCGGAATACTCGTTTGATTGCGCCAATCCTACGTTGTTAAATCATATGGACTTTCCTTATTTCCAAATATTCTCCCAGGCCCTTGAACTTGAGGTACAAATTGTGAATCATAGTGGAGCCCGTGCATTTGAAGTAGAGCGCACTGAACCTCGACTGGAATTCTAATGTGAATTTTAATTCTGAACCTATTATTGCCCTGCATCAGGTCAGTTTCACCTGGCCTGGCAGTCGGCAGTTTGCCTTACATATAGATAGCTTCACCCTCCACCGGGGTGAACGTGTGCTATTACTTGGTCAAAGTGGTTCAGGTAAGTCGACCCTATTATCTCTGTTATGTGGTGTTATTGCGCCCCAGCAAGGGACTATTGTGTTGGCGGGAACTAATCTTGCCAGTCTCTCTGTTACCAAGCGCGATCGCTTTCGGGCGGAAAATATTGGGGTGATTTTTCAGCAGTTCAACCTTTTGCCCTATGGTAGTGTGGCTGATAATGTCCTCTTGCCACTAGTCTTTGCGCCAAAGCGTCGTCAGCGAATCCAACAAGGCAGCAATAGCATGGCCGAGGCGCAACGTCTATGTGTGGCTCTACAATTACCCGATCAGATATTAAGCGCTCGCACCAGCGAATTGAGTGTGGGGCAACAACAACGGGTAGCCGTAGCACGCGCCCTAATTGGTCAGCCAGAAGTCATTATCGCTGATGAGCCCACGTCAGCCCTGGACCGTGATAGCCAGCAAGCTTTTATGAATTTACTGTTAGGCCAAGTGGCCGATAGCGATGCAAGCCTGTTAATGGTGAGCCACGACCCAGACCTTGCGCACTATTTTGATCGAGTTGTTCGTATAGAAGACCTACAGACAGCAACACCCCAAGCGGAGGCACTATGCTAATTGGTTTGGCGTACCGTTCACTACTGGCGCGAAAGCTAACGGTTGCTTTAACGGTACTAGCTATTGCGATGTCTGTGGCTTTATTTTTGGGTGTGGAAAAAGTGCGCACGGGCACTCAAGCAAGTTTCATGGACACCATTGCCGGCACCGACCTGATCGTGGGTGCCAGAACCGGCTCCGTACAACTGTTACTCTATTCCGTATTTCATATAGGCAATGCTACTAACAATATTGGTTGGGACAGTTTACAAGAGGTATCCAAATTACCTGGCGTAGACTGGACAGTGCCCATTTCACTGGGAGATAGTCATCGGCAGTTTCGTGTTATGGGCACCACGGCTGAATTCTTTGAGCGCTATCAATTTCGTCGCGGCCAGCAGTTGAATTTTGCCCAGGGCA
>JAAERS010000339.1 GCA_024230095.1 Gammaproteobacteria bacterium
CACAAGACAAGGCCACACCATCAGCTTTGACCACATAAGTTTGTGGGTCCACCTCAATGTTAGGTTGCCAGTCATTGTGGATCATGCTGCTTTTAGTCAGTGCACGACAACCTTTTACGTAGCCAACTAACGACCCCAATTGCAGCTTTTCGGCCAACCCATTGTTTGCCGCTACAGTGGGCAGGAAAATCATGCTGGTGCTTTGGGATGCGGCACCCAAACTGCCAAACATGGGCCGGTAGTGCACGGGCTGCGGTGTGGGAATAGAGGCATTGGGGTCACCCATGGGTGCCATAGCGATCATGCCTCCCTTGATGATCAAACTAGGTTTAGTGCCAAAAAAGGCCGGTTTCCATAAGACCAAATCAGCCAACTTACCAACTTCAATAGAACCGACCTCATGGGCAATGCCATGCGTAAGCGCTGGGTTGATGGTGTATTTGGCAATATAGCGCTTAATACGTTGATTGTCATGCTCATCAGAATCTTCTGCCAAAGGACCACGCTGCACTTTCATCTTGTGGGCTGTTTGCCAAGTTCGTGTAATCACCTCGCCCACTCGCCCCATGGCTTGTGAGTCTGATGAAATCATAGAAAACGCGCCAAGGTCGTGCAAGATGTCTTCGGCGGCAATGGTTTCAGGACGAATACGCGACTCAGCAAATGCCACATCTTCAGCTATACTTGGATCCAAATGATGACACACCATTAACATATCAAGGTGTTCATCGACTGTATTGACAGTATATGGGCGCGTTGGATTGGTTGATGATGGCAAAACATTACTTAAACCCGCCGCCTTAATGATATCCGGTGCGTGGCCACCGCCAGCGCCTTCGGTATGGTAGGTATGAATGACCCTATCGCCAATGGCGTCAAGGGTGGATTCCACAAACCCTCCCTCATTGAGTGTGTCTGTATGAATCGCAACCTGTACGTCATATTCATCAGCCACAGATAGGCAGTTGTCAATGGCAGCCGGCGTGGTACCCCAATCCTCATGCAACTTTAAGCCTATAGCACCGGCTTCAACCTGCTCACGCAACGCCGCAGGCAAGCTAGCGTTACCTTTGCCAAGAAAACCCAAATTGACCGGTAATACGTCGGCAGCTTCAAGCATGCGAGCAATATTCCATGGACCAGGTGTACAAGTGGTAGCATTAGTGCCCGTAGCTGGCCCAGTCCCCCCACCAATCATGGTGGTAATGCCTGAACACACTGCTTCTTCGACCTGTTGAGGACAGATGAAATGAATGTGGGCATCCACACCACCGGCGGTCAGTATTTGCCCTTCGCCAGCAATAATTTCTGTGGCTGGGCCAATTTCTATATTTACCCCAGGTTGAATATCGGGGTTACCGGCCTTGCCCAAAGCTTGTACCCGGCCATCTTTGACTGCCACATCGGCCTTGATGATACCCCAGTGATCAATAATCAATGCGTTAGTGATGACCAAGTCTGGCACCTGAGCACTACAGGCCTGACTTTGCCCCATGCCATCACGAATAACTTTGCCACCACCAAACTTTACTTCTTCACCATACTGAGTGAGGTCATCTTCTACTTGCAACCATAACTCTGTATCAGCTAATCGCACCTTGTCGCCAACTGTTGGCCCATACATTTCGGCATAGGCAACACGTGATATTTCTGCCATTTTCTAGTCCCTCAATCCAATTTGCCCATGATTTTTGCCTGAAAACCAAATACCTGTCTAGCGCCCCCTAGGGCCACCAATGTGACGGATCGGGTTTGACCGGGTTCAAACCGCACGGCTGTGCCGGCTGGAATATCCAATCGATACCCTTTGCTAAGCGCACGATCAAACTGCAAAGCTTCATTCACCTCAAAAAAATGATAATGAGACCCAACCTGTACAGGGCGATCACCCGTATTAGCTACGGCCACAGTTACTTGTGTACGCCCAGCGTTTAATTGAATATTGCCCGCTGCAATCTTATATTCACCTGGAATCATCACTGTCTCCTATACGATCGGTTCATGCACCGTGACCAACTTGGTACCATCAGGGAAGGTAGCTTCAACTTGCACATCGTGGATCATTTCCGCCACGCCTTCCATAACATCTTCGCGATTTAGCAAGGTACGCCCATAATCCATCAATTCAGCCACACTACGGCCATCTCGTGCACCTTCAAGTATCGCAGCGCTGATCAATGCCACAGCTTCTGGGTAATTTAATTTCACCCCTCGATCTTTACGACGTTCCGCCAGTAAAGCCGCTGTAAACAGCATAAGCTTGTCTTTTTCTCGTGGTGTTAATTCCATAAAACAACTCCAATAATATTCGACAAAGAGGTACTAGACTGCCCTAATCAGTCTTTTAAGTAGCCCAAATACGTGGCGGCATTATTTCTCGCCCGATCACCTGTGGCCGCAGCAAGCCCCATGCTGCCGTCAATAACTGCAACATATCCTGACTCTGGTGTGCTAAGACCCGTACTTCCAGTAACCCATCAACAACGCTGGCTCCAGCCCACGTTTGGGGTGCATAGCTGGATAGTAAAGTTTGCAATTGGCTAATTAATTGTTCATCTTCCACGGTCGCCAGGAGCATAGCCTGAGCACAAAAGCCACGCATACCCACAGGAGCATTCATCATGGATGCGCCTTGCGTGGCGAAACGATCCAGAAGCACCAAATGCCCGTCACGATAGAAGGAAAGGTCACTACTAATGCAACCGTTGGGAAACCCTTCCTCATTAGCCGGCCGGCCCAAGCAATTCATTTCCCAGCCTATAAACTGGCCACCCTCAGCCACATGTATATCTGTTTTAATGGCCGTATTGGTGCCACAAAAAAAGATGTTTTCTAAGGGCATCCACTCCAAACTCGCATCATTGGCAATATGTAAACTCTGCCGTACTCGAGCTTGTGGCCCCGCAGAACGATAAAACTTGGTAGCGCCTGGTGTGGTTAACAACACCTGTGCCTGCGGTTGCACTTGAATATTGATATCTAGTGCATCGCCGCCTACCACGCCACCTGGCGGGTGCAATAGATAGGTATGGTTGACACTTCCTTCAGGAAAAAAGGACCTCTGTACCGCCAAAGGCCCACGCCGATGAGAACTGGCAAGACGTGTCTTGCCAGCCTTTGCTGCAAATTCCAAAGCCAGATCTGCTTGCCAGTTTGCACGTACAGAAAAATCTTTCATGGTGCCCATCTAAACAGTTAAATACTGTCTCACTAGTTTATCGTCCAAGTCCGCCATAGCCCCCTGTGCTACTCGACGCCCTCGGTCCAAGATACAAAAATTATCACCTACCCGTCTAGCGAAAGGTAATTTTTGCTCAACCAATAACACCGTCAAATTGAGTTGGTCATTCAGTTTGCCAATAATATCTCCTATTTCCCGCACAATATTGGGCTGAATACCCTCCGTGGGTTCATCTAGAATTAATAGTTTAGGGTTAACAACCAAGGCACGGGCGATTGCTAACTGTTGTTGCTGGCCACCACTAAGATCACCACCACGCCGTGACAACATGTCCTTGAGCACTGGAAATAGGTCAAAAATGTAGGGTGCAATAAAGCGTTGCCCACGAGGCAAAACGGGTAAACCTATTTGCAAATTCTCCTCCACTGTCATTAGAGGAAAAATCTGTCGGCCCTGAGGTACATAACCAATACCTATGCCAGGACGCTGTTCAACACTCAGCTTGGTCAGGTCTTGGCCCTCAAACAACATGGCACCTGTGGTGGTTTTCAACTGCCCCATAATGCTATTTAACAGGGTCGTTTTACCCACCCCATTACGGCCCATAAGGACCGTGCATTTGCCCTCCTCCACATGCATGTCCAAATCCCAAAGAATATGACTCTGACCATAAAACTGATTAATACCTTCTACTTTGAGCATTTTTTATTCCCCTAGGTAGACCTGTTTAACACGCTCATCATCCTGAATTTGAGCCATCGTGCCCTCTGCCAGAATAGCACCTTGATGCAAAACGCTGACAGTTTTTCCCCCGGCTGACAAGTTACGTACAAATTCCATATCATGTTCCACCACTACGACAGAGTGCTTGCCTGCCAAAGAGCGCAATAGTTCAGCCGTTTTATCCATTTCCTGATGGGTCATGCCAGCCACAGGCTCATCCACCAACAATAAACGAGGCCGTTGCATTAACAAGGCACCGATTTCCAACCATTGCTTCTGCCCATGAGACAAAGCACCAGCCAGCTTTGTAATCTGTTCTTTGAGACCTATCAGTTCAAGTATTTCTTCAATATTGATTATCTGTTCGGCCGTTAACTTGGCATTGAGTAAGCTCAAAAAATCACGTTCTTGTGCCATAGCTAGCTCTAGGTTTTGCCATACAGTCAAACCTTCAAAAACAGTGGGTTTTTGAAATTTACGACCAATACCGGCTTGCGCTATAGCCGGCTCATCAAGCGCTAATAGATCAATGGTTTGACCAAAATAGGCAACTCCCGAATCGGCTTTGGTTTTGCCAGTGATAATATCCATCATGGTGGTTTTACCAGCCCCATTGGGACCAATAATACAACGTAGTTCTCCATCCCCAATATATAAGTTCAGATCGTTGATAGCCTGAAAACCATCAAAGGCAACGGATAACGATTCGACATATAACAATACCGATTTATCGACATTCAATGCTGGATTAGGTGGTGGAGCTAAAAACTCAAACACACGGCCCCTTTCAGGAAAATGCTTAGCTTCGGCTTCAAAATCGATATCCATTACGCCGCTCCCTTGCGTTTTAATAATCCTGTCACACCCTGAGGTAACAGCAGTGTCACTAAGACAAACAGCCCACCCAATGCAAACAACCAAACATTGGGCAACTCTACGGTAAAATAAGACTTGGCATAGTTGATCAAAATGGCTCCAACAACGGCACCATAGAGAGTGGCACGGCCACCTACTGCTACCCACACCACCACTTCAATTGAATTCAAAGGGGAAAACTCATTGGGGTTGATAATACCAACCTGTGGCACATACAAGGCCCCTGCCACGCCAGCTAGGATAGCCGAGAAGGTAAATACCCAGAGTTTAATATTCTCTACCCGATAGCCCATGAAACGCGCTCGAGCTTCAGCATCACGCACCGCTACAATGGCCTTACCCGCCCGACTTGTGGTGATAAAGCGACACAACATATAGCCAATTATCAATGCCACTGCGCTGGCAACAAACAAACCCACCTTAGTCTGCTGGCTCTGCAAGCTATAACCCAAAATATCTTTAAAATCGGTCAAACCATTATTGCCACCAAAGCCCATTTCATTGCGATAGAAAGCCAACATCAACGCATAGGTCATGGCTTGGGTAATAATCGATAAATACACACCTGAAACGCGGGAGCGAAAAGCCAAATAACCAAAAACAAAAGCCAGTAATCCTGGCACTAACATAATCATCAAGGCGGCTAGCCAAAACTGATCAAAGCCCTGCCAAAACCAAGGTAGCTCCTGCCAATTTAGAAACACCATAAAATCTGGCAATTCCGCATTACCGTACACACCACGCTCACCAATCTGGCGCATTAGGTACATGCCCATGGCGTAACCGCCCAATGCAAAAAATGCGGCATGCCCCAAGGTAAGAATGCCCAGATAACCCCAGACCAAATCGACTGCTACCGCCAATAGGGCCAAGGTTAGGTATTTGCCTAACAAACTAACTGAATAGGTCGGTATATGCAGGCTAGAACTGGCTGGCAAAGCATTGAGTATTGGTACCAG
>JAAERS010000340.1 GCA_024230095.1 Gammaproteobacteria bacterium
AGCCCGGCTCATCGACAACCTCCACTTTCACCGCCTTTAAGGCATAGGATATATATGGATACTGTTATTGTTGCTGCTACGCGCTCTGCCATTGGCAGTTTTGGGGGCTCCCTAGCCAGCCTATCTGCTGTGCAAATCGGCACGCAAGTGTTGCAGGGTTTATTAAGCAAAGTAAATGTAGATGCTAACCAAATTGATGAAGTTATTTTGGGTCAAGTACTGAGCGCTGGCTGCGGCCAAAATCCAGCTCGA
Source organism: Gammaproteobacteria bacterium (assembly GCA_024230095.1). Taxonomy (GTDB): domain Bacteria; phylum Pseudomonadota; class Gammaproteobacteria; order Pseudomonadales; family Balneatricaceae; genus Njordibacter. The sequence goes on from JAAERS010000340.1 coordinate 253, forward strand.
CAAACCGCGATACATGCTGGGATACCTGTGACTACTTCGGCTCTCACTATCAATAAGGTTTGTGGCTCCGGCCTAAAAGCTGTGCACATGGCTCACCAAGCCATTCAATGTGGCGATGCCCAACTCGTTGTTGCTGGCGGTCAGGAAAGCATGAGTCAAGCCGCCCACGTATTACCCAATTCTCGTAATGGCCAACGCTTAGGCAATTGGAACATGATAGATACCATGGTCCATGATGGTTTGTGGGATGCCTTTAATGACTATCATATGGGCGTCACCGCTGAAAACATCGCGGCTCAATTCAATATTGATCGTTGTGCGCAAGATACTTTTGCCGCTCACTCACAAGCCAAAGCTAATGCGGCCATTGAAGCCGGCCGTTTTATTGACGAAATTACACCCATTGCAGTCAAACAACGCAAGCAAACGACCATCTTCAAACAAGACGAACAACCCCGCACTGGCGTCAATGCCGAAAGCCTCGCCAAATTGCGCCCCGCCTTCCAAAAAGACGGTACCGTCACCCCCGGTAATGCTTCCACCCTGAATGATGGTGCGGCGATGATACTGCTGGCTAGTCGCGCCAAAGCTGAAGAGCTTGGCTTGCCTATTTTGGCCACCATCAAGTCCGGTGCTAGTGTGGGTATTGACCCCACTATTATGGGTACAGGCCCCATTCAGGCTAGTCAGAAAGCGTTACAAAAAGCGGCTTGGCAACTAACAGACCTGGAACTCATTGAAGCCAACGAAGCCTTTGCAGTGCAAGCCATGAGCGTTAATCAGCAACTAGGTTGGGACACAGAGAAAGTGAACGTGAATGGCGGCGCCATTGCCCTTGGCCACCCCATTGGCGCATCGGGCTGCCGCATTTTAATCAGCTTGTTACACGAAATGGCGCGACGTGATGTGCACAAGGGTCTCGCCACCTTATGTATCGGCGGCGGCATGGGCATTGCCCTATGCATTGAGCGCCCCTATAGTTAACAGCTTGTGCCAAAGCCGCCCCGTATATGCCCACGGTCTAAGTCCTTGCCAGTAAGCTTGCCAAGCCCAAGACCAGCTAAGACCGTGGAGGATTAGCTAATCCTCGCTTTTATCGTGCGCCAACATGGAGTCCTTGAAAGCATGTAAGACACTGCGACAGCTGATCTGACCAACAAAGCGACCCTCATGAACAACGGGCATACGCCGTCGCTTTAGTTCACAAAGCGTCTGTGCGGCCTGGAATATATTAGTATCAAGCTGCATCACATCTACAGAAGTGCTCATTAGGTCGCCAATTTTAGCGTCACCTTGTTGGTAATAGCTGATTTGCTCCAAGCTATTAAGCAGATCAATTTCAGAAATGACTCCCACCACTCGATCATCATCATCTACTACCGTGGCTCCCGAAACTTTGCGCACCAATATTTGATGCAAAGCATCCATAATTGATGTTTCTGTAGTAAATTTCAGCGGGTCTTTCGACATGAAATCTCTCACTTCAATCGAATCCAACATCATCATCCCCCCTTGTTTTTGTATTCACTGTAACAGCACTTTTTGCGGGTTACAACAGCCGGACTATGATTAGTAAAGGTAGTTGAAGTATATTTTACTACCCCACTGTAACTTCGCTTAAGCGCCGACCCAGTTTGTAACTGCTCTATGTAATACATTGTATTTAATACAAAAATTATTAAAAAAAAGTGTTTTTCATTAACCCAGTTGATAAATTGTAATTATCTTTTATACTAGTTTGCAGTAACAGGTTCTACCAGAAGGTAATTTTATTATAAGCTAACCCGCTTCCTTACGACGAATAAATGAGGCCGTGTGACAACATCACTAGGGCAGACTACGAAGGATAAAACTGGATAAAAAAACACCACTTTAACGTGGTGATTTGGATGCTTTGTGCCAGATTTTCTCCTACTTAGCACGTCACTGTAGTTATCACATTGCTATAGTAAGCCGGGTTTGTGTACCACTTAAAAAAGGTGCCCGGTATGTCATTTCAAGAACAAATAGCAAGTCACATCTGGCCCTTAGCTTTGTTTTTGTTTTTGCTCATCGGGTTGATCACCACCATGCTTACCCTGCCCCGTTTACTCGGCGGGCGCCGACACTCCCGAGCTGTTAACGAACCCTATGAGTGCGGTATTGTGCCTGTTGGCAGTACTCACTTTCGCATCCCTATTCCATTTTATTTATTTGCCATATTCTTTGTTATCTTTGACCTTGAAGTCGTATTTCTATTTGCTTGGGCTGTCGCTGTTGAAGAAACAGGGTGGGCGGGTTTTATAGAAGCTCTCGTTTTTATTGTTATTCTTTTTGTGGCGCTCATTTACCTTTGGCGATTGGGCGCTCTGGACTGGCGTACACGTAGACAAAAACTCGATTTAAAACAGATAGACCCTCGTTAATCCAGATGGATGAATACCGAATAAAAAGTAGCGATGATAGGTAATTGCATAACAATAACAGCATAAAACAAGTTTTTGGAGGATGGAAATGCCAAAGCTAATTCAAAGTAACATCCAAGCTGAGCTAATCAGCACTGAACAGCAGAGTTTTTCTCAGTCCGTGCAAGACAATGTTGTGCTTGGTAAGTTGCAGGATTTAGTGGCTTGGGGCCAAAGCAATTCTCTTTGGCCTTTCAACTTCGGCTTATCCTGCTGCTATGTGGAAATGGCTACCGCATTTACTTCGCGCCACGATATTGGTCGCTTTGGCGCTGAGGTGATCCGTGCCACACCACGTCAAGCCGATGTGATGGTCATTTCAGGCACAGTATTTCGTAAAATGGCACCAGTGATCCAGCGCCTATACGAACAACTACTAGAACCCAAATGGATTATTTCTATGGGTTCATGCGCCAATTCAGGAGGCTTATACGATATTTACAGTGTTGTGCAGGGCGTCGATAAGTTTTTGCCCGTTGATTTATATATTCCCGGCTGCCCACCCCGACCCGAAGCTTTATTGCAAGGTTTTATATTACTTCAAGATGCCATTCGTGAAGAAAATAGGCCTTTAAGCTGGGTGCTAGGGCCACAGGGAGTAGAAAAACCTGACATGCCATGTCAACGTGATCTTAAGACCCCTGAACGCATGCGCATGACTCACTTAAACTCTCCAGATCAGGTGTAAGCCATTATGTCTGCCGATGCGAACCATGAGCCCAATATCAGCCATGCCATTGGCAACCCCGCTGTCATAGGGCAAATTAAAACACTGTTCCAGCAGCAACTGGTAACCCAAGAGTGTGCTGATGGTATGCCGACCCTGTGGGTAGATGCCGAGCACATTAGTAGCCTCTTGGCCCTTTGCAAACACCAATTACAACCTGCCTATTCCATGCTTTATGATGTGACGGCCATTGATGAAAGAGTGCGTTGCCACCGAGACGACCAGCCCGCCAGTGACTTTACCGTGGTTTATCAACTACTCAGCCTTGAAGGGAATGCTTTTTTGCGCCTTAAAGTAGCTTTGCTGGCAGCTAATTTGCGCATCGACAGCCAATGTGACCTCTGGCCCAATGCCAATTGGTATGAACGTGAGTGCCACGACATGTTTGGCATTGACTTTATTGGCCATCCCAATTTGTACCCATTGATTATTCCTCCCACCTGGAAGGGCCATCCCTTACGTAAAGATCACCCCGCTCGCGCCACCGAGATGGACCCATTTAGTATCGATGAAGAAATGCAAGATGAAGAACAGGAGGCGCTTCGCTTTGTACCGGAACAATGGGGTATGCAACGTACCAGCCAGAATACGGATTACATGTTTCTCAATATGGGCCCTAACCATCCCAGTGTGCATGGGGTATTTCGTGTTGCCCTGCAGCTGAATGGAGAAGAAGTTGTTGATTCTGTAGCTGATATTGGGTACCACCACCGTGGTGCTGAAAAAATGGGTGAGCGCCAAGCTTGGCACACTTATATACCTTATACCGACCGCATTGATTATCTGGGCGGCGTAATGAACAATTTACCCTATGTTATGAGCGTAGAGAAACTGGCTGGCATTGAAGTGCCTGAACGCGCCAAAACCATTCGCGTTATGCTGGCCGAATGTTTCCGTATACAAAGTCACTTTCTGTTTTTTGGTACCTTTGCTCAAGACATAGGCCAGATGTCACCTATCTTCTACATTTTTGCAGATCGGGAAATGTTATTCGGCGTCATCGAGTCCATCACCGGTGGACGCATGCACCCAAGCTGGTTCCGTATTGGGGGTGTGGCCCATGATTTACCTCAGGGCTGGCACCTTAAACTGCAAGAATTTGTCAACATGATGCCCGCCCGGCTAGACCATTATCAAAAAATGGTGATGGATAATCGTATTATCAAACAGCGTACCGTCGGCATTGGCCGCTACAACAGTGAGCAGGCCATAGACTGGGGGGTTACTGGCGGCGGTCTGCGCGCCACAGGTTACGATTGGGACATGCGTAAACGCATGCCCTACAGCGGTTATGAAAACTATGACTTCGATATTCCCTTGGGCAGCAACGGTGACTGTTACGATCGTGCCATGGTGCGACTGGAAGAAATACGCCAGAGCCTACGCATCATCCAGCAATGTATAGACCATATGCCAAGTGGCCCGTATAAAGCCGAACACAGCCTGACTTCACCGCCCAACAAACAGCGTTCCATGGAGGATATAGAAACGCTGATTCAACATTTTGTTAACTCTAGTTGGGGGCCCCCTATCCCTGCAGGTGAAGCCTGCTTGCCTATCGAAGCAACCAAGGGTATCAACAGCTACTACCTAGTCAGCGATGGCAGCACCGGCTCATACCGTACCCGTATTCGCACGCCTTCATTTGCCCACTTACAAATGATTCCCACCATGGGTCGAGGCATGATGGTAGCGGATATGATCGCTATCATCGCTAGCATCGATTTTGTTATGGCCGACGTAGATCGTTAAGGAGAGCAGACCATGGAGCATCTTATCGCCACCAGCGCCAGTACCAATCAACCTGATCGATGGCGATCAAAGATTGAGCCCCTGAATGCGGTGGAAGAACAACAGATTGCCGATCAGGTCAGCCATTATCCGCAGCCACAAGCGGCCACCATTGAAGCACTGAAAATCGTCCAACAACAACAAGGTTGGGTGTCTGATGGTAAACTCAAAGCCATTGCCGAACGGCTGAATATGAGTCCCGATCAAGTGGACTCTGTTGCCACCTTCTACAACAAAATTTATCGCCGTCCCGTAGGTAATACGGTGATTACTCTGTGTGACAGTATCAGTTGCTGGATCATGGGCTACGAAGGTTTACGGGAAGCGATTTGCCGAGAATTACAGATTAGTCTGGGACAAACTACTAGTGATCAGCAGATTACCTTACTGCCTACTCCTTGCCTAGGTGCTTGCAATAGAGCCCCTGCGGTTATGGTGGGCGAAGAGCTTCATGGCCCCGTTAGCGCTGAGCAACTAATTCGCTTGGCTCAGCAGGCCAAGGAGGCGCAATCATGACTTGTACGCAGCCCCTAAGCCAACATATCAAAGCCGATGGCAGCGTCACCAACCTGGAAGAATACCAAGCTGGTTATGGCTATCAGGGTCTGTCCAAAGCTTTATCAATGGATCCAAATGAGCTAGTTGATTACGTCAAGCAGGCCAATCTGCGAGGCCGTGGTGGGGCAGGTTTTAACACTGGTTTAAAGTGGAGTTTTGTACCGCCTTTGGAAAAACTGCCCGGCCCCCGTTACGTTATTTGTAATGCTGATGAAATGGAACCAGGTACCTTCAAGGATCGCTGGCTCATGGAGCACGATCCCCATCAACTAATTGAAGGCTTGGCTATTGCGGCCTATGCCATCCAGGCAGAAACAGCATTTATCTTTCTTCGGGCAGACTATGACCTGTGCGCCCAGCGTTTGCAGCAAGCGATAGATGATGCTGTTGCTGCTGGCCTTTTGGGCTCATCTTTGAATGCCCGTGGCTATAATCTGGAGGTGTTATTACACACCAGTGCAGGGCGTTATATCTGCGGAGAAGAAACGGCCTTAATCAATTCCCTAGAGGGCAAACGTGCCAATCCTCGGTTTAAACCGCCTTTCCCCCAAGTCAGTGGTTTATTTGGCCGCCCAACCGTAGTCAACAATGTCGAAACCTTGTGTAATCTGCCCCATATTTTGCACCATGGCATCGACTGGTACGCCAACCTGGGCTTAGGTGAAGACAATGGCACAAAACTCTATGGCGTCAGCGGCAAAGTCAATAATCCAGGCTGTTGGGAATTGCCCATTGGCACCCCGGTAAAAGAGATTTTGGCGCTAGCTGGCGGCATGCAAAGTGGCGTTGGGCTACGCGGTTTTTTGCCTGGTGGTGGATCCACTGATTTTCTCACGGCCGAACATGTGGATTTAGCGATGGACTATGGCACCATCCAAGCCGCTGGAAGCCGCATGGGGACTGGCACGATGATCATATTGGACGATCAGACCTGCCCTGTAGGCATGGTGCTTAATTTAATACGCTTCTTTGCCCAAGAGTCCTGTGGTTGGTGCACTCCTTGCCGCAATGGGCTGCCCTTTATCCGCCAAGTATTAACTGATATTGAAGCCGGTAATGGCCAAGTAGCCGATTTAGAGCAATTATTAGAGTTATGTGGCTATATTGGCATCGGCAATACCTACTGCGCCCTCGCACCTGGTGCCGCCGAACCACTGCAAAGCGCACTCAAATATTTTCGTGATGATTTTAGCGCTCATATTGAACAGGGCTGCTGCCCCTATGACAAACCTACTCGCCATATGCAGGAGGCCAACTGAATATGAATGCCGACACGCAGGCCTTAGTAACCATCAACATTGACAGCCTTGATTATAAGGTGAAGGCGGGCACCAACCTGTTGGAAGCCTGTTTAGGATTAGCTAAAGATTTGCCCTATTTTTGCTGGCACCCAGCCATGGGGTCGGTGGGTTCCTGCCGGCAATGTGCGGTACAGGTCTTTCAGGATCAAGAGGATACTCGTGGGCGCATGGCAATGGCTTGTATGACCCCCGTTAGTGAGGGCATGATTATTAGCCTCAATCACCAGCAAGCAAAACAATTCCGTCAGCAGTGTATTGAAGTGATTATGGCTAACCACCCTCACGACTGCCCCGTTTGTGAAGAAGGTGGCGAGTGCCACCTACAGGATATGACCCTGCAATCCGGGCATGCATTGCGGCGTTATAAAGGCGCCAAAAAAACCTATAACAATCAGGACATGGGCCCCTGTATTGGCCATGAAATGAACCGCTGCATCAGTTGCTATCGATGTGTTCGCTTTTACCAAGATTATGCCGGTGGAGATGACTTGGTCACCTTGGGCAGCCGAGAAAATGTTTATTTTGGACGTCATGAAGACGGTTGCCTAGATAGCTATTTTAGTGGCAATTTGGTTGAGGTTTGCCCCACCGGCGTATTCTATGACAAACCCTTCAGCAACAGCTTCAACCGTAAATGGGATTTACAGTCTGCCCCTTCAATCTGCAGCCATTGCAGTATTGGGTGCAATTTGTCTGTGGGCTCTCGACAAGGTAAAGTCAAACGCATAACTAACCGTTATCATGGCCAAATAAATGGCTATTTCCTCTGTGATAGAGGCCGCTATGGATACAGCTATAACAATAGCGAACAGCGTTTAACACAATGTGAGGTGACGCCAGAAAATAGCCCAATGGTATCGACGGACTACGCGGCTACTTTGGATTATGTGGGCCAAATTTTCACCGAGCTGGGCCAGCAAAATGTACTAGCATTAGGCTCTGCTAATGCCAGTCTGGAGGATAACTTGGCCCTCCAGAGCCTAGTCGGTAAAGAGAACTTTTATGGTGCGGTCAGCGCCCACCAAAGTCATGCCCAATCTCGTGTAACACAACAATTACAGCGAGCCACTATTCATACCCCTAGTCTAAAGCAAATAGAGCAGGCTGATGGCATCATTATATTGGGCGAAGATCTGCTCCATAGCGCTCCTCGTATGGCCCTGTCAGTCCGTCAGGCCAGTCGCAATCTTGGGCTTGAACAAGCTGCACAAGTTGGTATTGCCAGTTGGCAAGACGAGTCCGTTAGGATCCACACGCAAGACCGCCGCAGCCCCATTATATGCGTGACCTGTGGGGGCAGCGAATTGGCCGATATTAGCGCTCTGAACCTGCAGTTGACTCCCTCTCAAATCACCAGTTTTACGCTGGCATTAACCAGCCACCTCGCTGGTCAACCTGAATCTCACGACCTGCCTGCAGAGGTGATAGCACTAGTTCACCAAGCTGCAGAACTATTAGCTGGAGCGAAACGCCCCTTAGTCATCAGTGGCACCAGCAGTAATCAACCAGCTCTTATAGACGCGGCTGCAGAACTTAGTTTAGGCTTAGCCAATATGGCACAAAGCCAAGCCTGGCTAAGTTATAGTTTGAGTGCCAGCAACAGCATGGGGCTTAGCCTGTTACAAGATGAAGCACACCATCTAGAACAGTTACAACAACGCATCAACAGCAGCCCAGAACCTTTAGCACTGATGGTCTTACAAACTGACTGGCTGGCTTTCCAGGATGCCGCAATGGCCACCGCCATGCAGCAAAAGTTGCAACATTTAATTGTTATTGATCAATTACCCAGTGCCACTAGCCGCGCCGCCGATGTCGTTATTGCTTGCGCTAGCCTCCATGAATCTGAGGGCACACTAGTTAATCATGAAGGCCGTGCCCAGCGGTATTTTGCCGCTTACGAACCAGCTAGTCTGCAACCTGCATGGCGCAGTCTGGCAAATCTGACCCGCTGGTTAACTGAGCAACAACCCAAAACTTCTACGGCCAGCCAACAGGCCCTGGCACAGTGTCAACATTTTGATGATATGAGCCGTCTCGTCAGCCAGTTAAACACTGCATTTAAGCACTGGGACCAGGTTGCACCGAATGCCGATTTTCGTATTGCTGGTATGAAAATTCCTCGCCAAAGCCATCGTTACTCCGGCCGCACCAGCATCTACGCTGATATCGATGTCAGTGAACGTAAGCAGCCACTGGATGAAGATTCCGCCCTTGCTTTCACCATGGAGGGTAGCCCCGTTAACCCAGCGGCAGCACTCATTCCGCAGGTTTGGAGCCCAGGCTGGAATTCCAATGAGGCCATCAATAAATTTCAGGCTGAGATCGATGGCCCTCTCAAAGGTGGTGATCCAGGGCTACGCATACTCGATCACCAAGACACGCCGCCAAGCACCCCTGCCAACTTACCCATACTGATGCTCAACAAGGGCGAGCTATTAGCTGTCAGCCAAGGTCGTATGTTTGACAGTGAACCTCTAAGCGCCATGGCCAGTGCTTTGCGCCAACGCTGCACATCAGCGGTGGCAAGTATTCATCCCGACACAGCCGCACAATTCAACTTACAAGAAGGGCACCAAGTAAGTATCTGTCTAGGAAAAAGCCAATGGCAACTGCCCGTCAGTTTTGATTCAGCTATGCCCCTGCAATCGCTTCTTTTACCAGCGCAGTGGCATGCTCCCATTCATGCCAGCCGCCTACCCGCTGCCGTCACGGTCAAGCCCACCCAACAGGAGGCCAACTAATTATGAATGCTGTACTAGTGCAAATAATTAATGTCGTGGTAATTCTGCTATTTGTTGTGTTTGGCGCGGCCTTACTGACTTGGGTAGAGCGTCGTTTATTGGGTATCTGGCAAGATCGCTATGGTCCCAATCGTGTGGGCCCATTTGGCAGTCTACAAATAGTCGCTGATATGATTAAGCTGCTAATGAAACAAGACTGGGTGCCACCCTTTGCTGATCGCCTGGTATTTATTGTGGCCCCAGCTATTGCCATGTTTGTGGTGGTAGCCGCCTTTGCTGTGATTCCTATGGCGCCTGGTGTGGGGGTGATCGATCTGAATATTGGCCTGCTTTTCTTCTTAGCCATGACCTCATTAGGAGTCTATGCGGTGATGTTTGGTGCTTATGCTTCGGATAATAAATACGCCTTATTAGGTGGTTTGCGCGCTGCAGCTCAAATGGTGAGTTATGAGGTATTTATGGGGCTATCTCTGATGGGGGTAGTCATGCTGGCAGGTAGCTTCAATCTGCGTGAAGTGGTTCTAGCCCAAGCTGATGGCTGGTACATTGTGCCCCAATTTGTGGGCTTTTTGATCTTCTTTATGGCAGGCATCGCTGAAAGCCACCGTACGCCCTTTGACTTACCCGAAGCCGAACATGAACTAACAGCCGGTTTTCACACGGAATATTCCGGTATGAAATTTGCCATGTTTTTTCTTGGCGAATACGTCAGCGTGTTAATGACTGCCGCCATGATTACGGTGCTGTTCCTAGGCGGCTGGTTAGGCCCTGCATGGTTACCTCCTCTGGCCTGGTTTTTATTAAAGACTGCAGCGCTGGTGCTATCCATGATCCTTATCCGTGGTGCCTTACCCAGACCCCGTTATGACCAACTTATGGCTTTCGGCTGGAAACTAATGTTGCCATTGGCACTAATCAACCTGCTCGCCACCGGCGCGCTAACACTGATGTGAGAGGGCCAAATTTATGCTGAAAAAACTTCTCCATGTTGGTTATTTAATCTGGGACTACATATACAGCAACCTGCTGACCCTATGGACGGTTGCCAGCCATACTTTCAGCAAAGCCGATACAGTGGAATACCCAGACCAAATGCCCTACCTAGCACCTCGCTTTCGGGGCCGCATCGTGCTGACTCGCGACCCCTCTGGCGAGGAACGCTGTGTAGCCTGCAATCTCTGCGCTAGCGCTTGTCCTACCGATTGCATTGCCCTGCAAAAAACCGAAGATGAAACCGGGCGCTGGTCAGCCGAATATTTTCGTATCAATTTTTCTCGTTGTGTATTTTGTGGCCTGTGCGAAGAGGCCTGCCCTACTTATGCCATCCAGTTAACTCAGGATTTTGAATTAGCCGAATACCAACGCCAAAATCTGGTGTATGAAAAGCACCACCTACTAATAGACGGCCCCGGTAAACATCCTGATTACAGTTTTTATGAACTCAGTGGTAAAGCGGTTTCCGGAAGAGCCAAGGGTGCTGGTAAGCATGAGGCGCCGCCTGTTGATGTAAAGAGTTTATTGCCATGAAAATCAGCCTAACAGGAGCTAGACCATGATGTGGATCAACCTCTACAGCCTAATGTTCTACGTAAGTGGAGCCATCACCTTGTTAGCAGCTTTCATGCTGATCACTCGCCACAACGCGGTGCATGCATTGCTATATTTGATCGTTTCGTCGCTCTCCACAGCAATTATTTTTTATCTGTTAGGTGCCGCTTTTGCTGCCGCCATGGAAGTTATTGTGTACGCGGGAGCCGTGATGATTTTATTTGTATTTGTCGTCATGATGCTTAATCAAGGCCAGCGTTCAGCCGCCCATGAAGCTGCCTGGCTACCAGCTAAAGGCTGGATAATGCCAGGAATATTAACCGCTATTTTGTTGATTCTTATGGTATCCAGTCTAGTTGTAGAGGTGGTACCTATGGAAGTGCACGAAGTAACGGTCAAGCAGGTTGGTACAGCCTTGTTTGGACCCTATATGTTAGTGGTGGAGTTGGCATCGTTCCTATTATTGTCGGGACTCATCGGCGCTTTTCATATAGCCCGCAAAATGCCACAAACCCATAATCCGGAGCAGTCCCAATGATGCCAAACTACCTTGAACATGCTTTGATATTGGCGGCCATACTATTTTGTGTGGGTCTAACTGGTGTGCTGGTGAGGCGTAATCTCCTATTTATGCTGATTTGCATAGAGGTGATGTTTAATGCTGCTGGGCTGGCCTTTATCGCTGCCGGCTCCATGTGGAATCAAGCCGAAGGCCAAATTATGTTTCTCGCTGTAATTACCCTTGGAGCGGCTGAAGTGGCAGTGGGTTTAGGACTGACATTGTTACTATTTCGCCATTATAACAGCGTCAACACCGATCGTTTAAACCAATTACGAGGCTAATAGACAATGCAATTGTTATGGTTAATACCTGCTTTACCTCTACTGGGTTTTATTATTCTGGTCTTAACCCGTGGCCAAATGGCGCGCCAGTCTGCACGTTTGGTTGGGGTTGGATCCATTGCTCTTTCAGCGGCTGTAACTCTATTGGTAGCCAGTGACTTTTACGCCCAAAACCAATCCCAATTAGGCTTTACCCTAGAACTCTGGCAGTGGATGAGTGCGGCTGATTTTAATGCTGGCTTCAGTCTCTACCTAGACGGTCTATCACTGAGTATGTTGTTTGTGATCACTGGCGTTGGCACACTCATTCACTGGTACGCCTCAGGCTATATGTGGGATGATCCGGATTACAGCCGCTTTTTTGCTTACATGAACCTGTTTGTGGCAGCCATGTTGATGCTAGTGCTAGCAGACAATTTAGTGCTGTTGTTCTTAGGTTGGGAAGGTGTCGGTGTATGTAGTTTTTTATTAATTGGCTTCTGGTATAAAGATCCCGCCAACGGCTATGCCGCCCGCAAAGCCTTTATTGTCACTCGTGCTGGCGACACCGCCTTCGCCATTGGCCTATTTTTGCTATTTAAAGAGCTGGGTAGTTTACATATCCAGGATTTGCTGCAACTGGCGCAGATTGAGTTTTCCGTGGGTGCCAATACCCCCACCTTAATTGCTGCCCTATTGCTAGGCGGGGCTGTGGGAAAATCAGCACAACTACCTCTGCAAACGTGGCTGCCTGATGCGATGGCTGGTCCTACACCAGTGAGCGCCCTGATTCATGCAGCCACCATGGTGACCGCCGGGGTGTATCTGATAGCCCGCTGCCATAGTATTTTTCTGCAAGCTCCCGATATACTTCTATTAGTAGCTCTAATCGGCCTTGCTACCCTGCTAATAGCGGGCTTCAGTGCCCTCAACCAAAACGATATCAAGCGAGTACTGGCATACTCTACCATGAGTCAAATAGGCTATATGTTCTTTGCCTTGGGAGTGGGTGCTTGGAGCGAAAGCATCTTCCATCTGATGACCCACGCCCTATTTAAGGCGCTATTGTTCATGACCGCAGGCTCTATTATCTTAGCCTTGCATCACGAACAGGATATTCGCGCCATGGGCGGCTTACGTAAACAACTGCCAGTGCCATTTTGGTGTTTTCTGATAGGCACAGCTTGTTTAGTGGCACTGCCTCCAACTTCCGGCTTTGTGAGTAAAGAAGCTATCCTCAATGCCAGTTGGCAACTGCCTATATATGGCCCCTGGTTGTGGGCCGGTGGTGTATTTGGTGCTTGCCTAACCGCCCTCTATAGTTTCCGCCTGATATTCATGGTATTTGGTGGTGAAAGCACGTGTCAGCCTGAGGAACCCAAGGGCTGGCAGTTTCATCCGCCATTGCTAATACTGGCCGTTTTATCACTCTTTGGCGGCTTATTGGTACTACCTGCCGGTGCTGTTTTACCTGCTTCACCAGATGGTCATGCGCCCTTGCTTGCTGAGCTGATAGCTATCGGCTTGCCACTATTAGGTATTGGTCTCGCTTACCAAATTTATAGTCGAGGCCAATGGCAGCAGTTGCGCCACGCACCTCGCTTAAGCCACTGGTTCGAGCAAGGCTGGGGCTTTGACAGCTTATATCAGCGACTACTTGTGCAACCATTGTTAGCACTGTCCAAGATCAATAAAAATGACATCATTGATCAAATGCCAATTCAATTGGCCCTTGTAAGCAGTCGCCTATTTACTATTTTTAGCCGCATGCAAAATGGTCAATTGCGCATTTATGTTGCCAGTATGACCGCTGCTGCCATTTTAATTATTGCCCTGACCGTCACCCTTTAATGCAGGAGGCCTATTTCATATGCAGTTACTAGGTATTCTTATTAGTTTACTGGCAGGTGGCTTGCTAGCACTGCTGTGTGACCGCTATGCCAGTGCGGCGGCGCGCTGGATCAGCCTGACCAGCCTGCTAATAGCCACTGTGCTTTGGCTACCACTATGGCCTCAAGCGGGTGCCGATGCATCCACCTGGTTAATCCACACAGATACTGTGTGGGTACAACGTTTTGGCATTCATATACTTCTAGCTACCGATGCTATCGGTAGCATATTGATAGGTTTGACTTTGTTACTAGGCTATATCGCCTTGTTGTCATCTTGGGGGGAAATTAAGCACCGAGTGGGACTCTTCTACCTAAACTTGCTATTCACTCTCGCCGGGGTAATTGGTGTCTTTAGCGCCATGGACCTATTCTTGTTCTTTGTCTTCTGGGAAGTAATGCTGGTGCCCATGTTCCTTATTATTTCTATTTGGGGCCATGAGAACCGGCGCTATGCTGCCCTCAAATTTTTTATATATACCCAGGCTAGTAGCCTCTTGATGCTGGCAGCCATGCTAACCTTGGTTCTCCTGCACTATCAACAGACTGGCCTGCTCACCTTCTCTTGGTTTGCCCTCACTCAAACCGACACTGATAGCACAATTGGTTGGTGGTTAATGTTGGGGTTCTATGTGGCTTTTCTGGTCAAGTTGCCCGGTATCCCTGTGCACAACTGGCTACCCGATGCCCATACGCAAGCCCCAACGCCAGGCAGTATTTTGTTGGCCGGCATACTGTTGAAAACGGGGGCCTATGGCCTATTAAGGTTTGTCTTTCCCCTGTTTCCGCAGGCGGCGGCTGAATTTGCCCCCATTGCCATCACGTTGGGCGTAATCAGTATCTTGTATGCCGCCAAACTGGCCTTTGCTCAATCCGATCTAAAGCGCCTAATTGCCTATACGTCTATTAGCCATATGGGCTTTGTGAGCCTGGGTATTTTCGCCTGGAACAGCCTTAGTTTACAGGGCACGATGATTCAAATGATTGCCCATGGCTTGAGTTCAGCGGCTTTGTTTGCCATCGCTGGGCTATTGCAGCAGCGCTTACATAGCCGCGATCTGAATCGAATGGGCGGGCTCTGGCAGCTGGCACCCAAGCTGTCTGCCTTTACCATGCTGTTTTCTCTGGCTGCGTTAGGGCTGCCTGGGCTAGGTAACTTCGTGGGTGAATTTGTCGTTCTACTTGGCAGTTTCCAAGTTTATCCTTGGGCCACAGCCATAGCCGCACTGGGCATGGTATTGGCGCCAGTCTATGCCTTATTCATTTTACAGAAAGGCTTTTTTGGACCGCCTAATGAACTCGTCCAAAATGGCGTTGCCGACCTGTCAGCGCGCGAGCTCTTGATGCTGGGCATATTGGCCGTTGGCCTCATCATACTGGGATTCTGGCCGAACCTAATTCTTGACCTCAGTGCAGCTCCTATTCACCATTTGCTACAACGCGGAGGTTAAGCATGGATTGGCAACAACTCTTGGCCCTGACACCTATTTTATTGGCAGCGTCTATAAGCGTTATCTTGTTGCTGGTTATCGCCTTTGTCAGAGACCACTTACTGACTTGTCTGATAACTTGCCTTGGCCTCAGCGGGGCCGCCTTATCTAGTCTTATTAGTGTCGGTGACGTAGCGCAGCAAGTGACACCGCTGCTAATCATTGATGATTTTAGCCGCCTGTTTGGTGCCTTAATACTGCTTATTAGTCTGATTTCCGCATGGATGACTTACCCTTATTTACAAGCCACCGATGAAATACGTGAGGAATACTATATTCTGCTGGCGCTAGCCGCCCTAGGTGCACTGATACTGATAGCCAGTAACCACTTTGCTAGCATGTTTATTGGCTTAGAATTAGTGAGTGTTTCTTTATTCGCTATGGTGGGCTATTTGGCCCACAGTCGTGACCAAGTCAAATTGACGCTCGAGGCTGGCGTCAAGTATATGGTGCTATCCGGCGTATCATCGAGCTTTTTATTATTTGGTGTGGCGTTGGTATATGCCTATTCTGGTTCTCTATCCATGAACATATTCAGCCAACCCGGAAGTCCGTTACTAGCCCCACAGTACCTGATTTTAGGCACCACCATGATCGCCATTGGTATTGCCTTTAAAATGTCCTGGGTGCCGTTTCATATGTGGACCCCAGACGTTTATCAAGGTGCGCCTGCGCCTGTCACAGGTTTTCTTGCTGGCGGAGTGAAGATTGCCGTATTTGCCCTTTTGATACGCTGGTTGATGCCTATTCAGGGGCCCTATCTACCCATTCTACACAATGGCCTGATGGCAATGGCCGCACTGTCAATGATATTCGGGAATTTGTTAGCCCTGCGCCAAGACAACTTAAAACGACTACTCGCCTATTCCTCAATAGCTCATATGGGTTATGCCGCTATCACCCTGATCGCCGCTATCAATGTTGGCAATCTAAGCCCGCTACTGGCTGCCGAGGCGGCGGGCATGTATCTAGTAACTTATGCCGCCGTAACCATGCTAGCCTTTACTGTGCTAAGCCACTTAGCCGCACAAGATCTAAACTATGAAACTGGCCAGCTGTCCCACTACCAAGGCCTATTGTGGCAGCAGCCCATGGCGGGTATGGGTTTAATTATTGCCATGCTGGCTCTAGCAGGCATGCCCTTAACAGCCGGCTTTATTGGCAAGTATTATGTCTTTATTGCCGCTGTAGATCAGCAACTTTGGCCATTGCTATGGCTATTAATTATCGGCAGTGCGATGGGCCTATACTACTACTTGCGGGTTATATTAATTTTGGTTAACAATACACCAGAAGCGAAACCAACCCGTAACTGGGGTCTGACTCCCTTAATTATCTTGTTAGGTTTGGCAACCCTTTGGTTGGGCATTTACCCCGGCCCCTCTATTGCCTGGGTGCAACTGGCATTAGCTGGATTTTGAATATTCTACGGAACATTGTTTATGCACAAGATTGCTTTACTGGTAGGGTCCTTACTGCTGACGCCTTGCGGCTATGCTCAAGAAACCTGTGCCCCTTGGCTAGATCATAGCTTAAAAAAACTACACGATCCTGACATGATTAACCTTTGTGCTGCCACTAGCGGCAAACCAGTATTGCTGGTCAACACGGCTAGCCATTGTGGTTTCACCCACCAGTTTGGTGGCCTGGAAGAACTGCATAAAAAATACCAGGAACAGGGTTTAGTGATTATTGGCTTCCCTTCCGACAGTTTTAATCAAGCCGCGGAAACAGCCGAAGAGGCTGCTCGCATCTGTTATTACAACTTTGGCGTGAGCTTTCTGATGACCGAGCAAATTAGTGTCAATGGTGACACGGCGCACCCCATCTTTAAACATCTGGCACAGCACTCCGAAGTCCCCGGCTGGAACTTTAATAAATACCTGATCAATCAACAGGGTGACGTTGTTGCACACTACTCGCACTGGACAGGGCCTGGCTCATGGCGGCTA
>JAAERS010000341.1 GCA_024230095.1 Gammaproteobacteria bacterium
ATCTACCTCGATGGTAATTCTTTGGGTGCTCTGCCAAAAGCCACCCCAGCCGCTCTACAAACCGTGGTAAAAGAACAATGGGGCAAAAGCCTAATCCGCAGCTGGAACAGCCATAACTGGATGCAACAACCCACCCAGCTAGGCGACCGTATTGGGCAGCTAATTGGCGCGGACAAGGGGCAAACCCTGGTCTGCGACACTACTTCAGTGAATATTTTCAAACTGGCCGCGGCCGCGGTGGCAATGCGCCCCGGGCGCAGAAAGCTAGTCACAGAAACCGGAAACTTTGCCACAGACCTGTACTTATTACAGGGGTTACAACGTATGTTGGGTCAACAAATCGAGGTTGTGGCCGTGCCCCGCAATCAGGTTCTTGAAACCATCGATGATGATACTGCATTGGTATTATTAACTCATACCCATTACAAGTCTGGGGCAATTTGGCCAATGTCTGAGGTTACTGAGTTAGCTCATCAACATGGCGCCCTCATGCTATGGGATCTATGTCACTCAGTGGGCGCCATGCCGGTGTACTTGGACCAATGTTCGGCGGACTTCGCTGTAGGCTGTACCTATAAGTACCTTAACGGCGGCCCGGGCTCCCCCGCTTTTTTATATGTGGCCAAACAACATCTAGAACACCTAGAACAGCCCCTAACAGGCTGGCTTGGCCACGCCAAGCCCTTTGACTTCACCGATCAATATGAGTCTGCATCTGGTATAGAACAAACCATGTGTGGCACGCCAGCCGTTTTAGCCAGTGCGGCCTTGGCATGCTCGCTGGATATTTTTGAGCAAACAGATCTGCATGCTTTACGCCAAAAATCGCAGCTAATGGGTGACCTGTTTATTAATTTAATAAGAGCGTATTGCCCAGAATTTGAGCTAGTGTCCCCTGAAGACCCCAGTCTACGAGGCAGCCAGGTATCAATTTCACACCCCAATGGTTATGCCATTATGCAAAACCTGATTGAATGCAATATCATTGGTGACTTTCGCGCTCCTCATATCTTGCGTTTTGGCTTTGCCCCCTTGTATGTCCGCTATGCAGACATCTGGCATACGGTGCAAACTGTGGCCAATATCATGGCCACTGGCAGTTGGCAATCGCCACGTTTCCACACTCGCCAGAAAGTAACCTAATTCGGTCAGCATTTGACCTTGGTGACGATTAAACGGAAGTCTTCGTCACCACCTATACCTCTTGGCTGACCAAGGTGCTTGTTGTTAGGTCAGGCATCAAGAACGAGACGAACACGGCGATTGATTTTACCTTTGTTTTCGATCTTACGAATACGCACCGAGCCTATTTCACCAATATTGGCCAAATGAGTACCGCCACAAGGCTGTAGATCTAGGCCATCAATATTCACCAAGCGCACCTGACCAGCGCCTCTTGGCGGCTGCACCGACATGGTTTTAACCAAGTCCGGTTGGGCATCCAATTCAGCTTCACTAATCCATTCATTACTGACATTGGCATGCTGATTAACCATGGCCTGCAGTTGCTGTGATAACTGCGCTTTATCGAAATCAGGATTAGCGATATCGAAATCCAAGCGACCATCTATCTTCGCCTCTGTAAGACATTCGCCTATGGCACCACCGGTCACTGGGTAAGGCAATACTACTGATAGCAAATGCAAAGCCGTATGCACACGCATGCGTCGATAACGCACCTCCCAGTTCAAGTGCATAATCACCTCATCGCCCACCACTAGCTCACAAGGTTGCTCAATCATATGCATAATCTGGCCTGGCACTTCGCGATCATTACGAGTATTAATGACCTGCGTATCGGCCTTACCAACACTCGTCAAAACACCAATGTCTCCTGGCTGTCCGCCACCTGTAGGATAAAAAAGCGTCTGATCCAACACCACGTGCCCCTCCTCCGTAAGAGCCAGCACCTTTGCCGGGGCTAACTTGCAGTATGCGTCTTGCCGATAGAGCGCTTTAGTGGGGTGCATAGTTTCATTCCTTAATCTGCCTTTACAGAGGCTTAATTTAGCAGGCCTTTGTCATAAGGCAACTACAATTATCTCTGCACCAATAATTACCCATCAACCGATGTCTCAAAATGTAATTTGTTTATTACAAAATGAGATTTCACTTATTGGAAGGATGGTAATATAATATTAATCAAATTATTTAGCATTTCGAGACATTGCCGTATGATAGAATTTGCCAGCCACAATTCACAAGGACGACAGGTATGGGACACCCAATCCCTATCTGAACTGCTCCAGCAAGAAGGCATTAGCAATAATCGCAAAGGGACTGACCGCTGGTTAGAACAACAAGCCATGTTGCCCGCCACGTTGAGCATTACAGAACTGAGAGATGAGCAAGATAAACGCTTAAAACCTCAAGTGGTGGACCACCTACTAGGCAACGCCAAGAAACGCCGTCACAACGTATTATTTGTACAGGTGTTCAGTTTTCAAGAACGTTTTGGCCTGTTTGCTAATGATGCCAAGGGTAGCCGTCGCTGGTTATGGAATGATACCCCATGGGACATAAATAGTCTGCGTGAAGCCATTGCGGCACTTACCCAATACAACGGCAAACATACACTACTGTTCCCACACGCTCATATCAGCAGCCTATTTCGTGATATCTGGCTGGCCGACAAACAGCAACCATTGGCTATAGGCGAGCATCAGGCGCGTCTCGCCATGGCGGCCTATCCAGCCAAATTGCAGCTCAATGATGAATCCGTACGCCCTATCCATCTGGCTGACGGCAATAGCCACCTAGATCGTCTAGAAGCGGAAAGCATCCATATTATGCGTGAAGTTCTAGCACAGGCCGAAAACCCCGTCATGATGTACTCAGTAGGTAAAGACAGTTCCGTCATGTTGCACCTAGCCCGCAAGGCTTTTTATCCTAGCCCACCACCTTTTCCCTTGCTTCACGTTGATACCCGCTGGAAGTTCCAGGAAATGTACCAATTCCGCGACAAGATGGCAGCTGAAGCCGGCATGGATCTCATCACCCATATCAATCCGGATGCCATTGACCGAGACATAAGCCCATTGAAACATGGTAGCGCTTTGCATACGGATATCACCAAG
>JAAERS010000342.1 GCA_024230095.1 Gammaproteobacteria bacterium
GATGGCATCGACTGTGGCATTGGCGATATTCATTAACTGTTCCCTGCCGCGAGCATTAATTTTCTTGCTTTCGTAAAGGTTGCGAACGGCCGTTGCTCTGGCCTGTCCTAATTGTCTCAATGTTGTGGTTGGCTTCATCTCCAGATTTTCCAGGAGGTAGTCTTGGAAACGCCTCAGATCTTGATGATAAAAATTTCTCAACTGAAAATTAAGTTGCCAAACCATGGCCACTTGATAACGCACTAAGTTGCGTCCGTGTGCACTGACCAAATGTTCCTCTGGTAGGAGGCTTGTCAGAATGTCTGACCAATTGCGGCTGTGGTTAACAATGGCACCCCATAGTTGCCGAGCTTCCCACCAGCGGCCAATCGCCTGCGTATTTCGAAAACCAATAAAGATGAAACCGTGATTCCCATAATTGAAACGACGCTGCCACTTTGTTGCCAATTTGTAGGCACTGTGTCACTTAATATCAGAGCCCCAATAACCGCTAATAACAGCAGGTCGTAGCGCATACGCCACAGCAATAACAGCAAAAC
>JAAERS010000343.1 GCA_024230095.1 Gammaproteobacteria bacterium
CATTACCATTACCTAAATCGGCAACACCAACGGCTTGATCAGACCAGGTTACATTACCTTTACTTTCACCAAATTCCCAGGTGGAAACATTAAAGTTATTAGTGACATCATCCATTGAAGTAAAATCTATACTGGTTGTCGGTGATTCATTAAAACCATTACCATTCCAATCATAAAATTTAAAATAATCGACAAACTGGTAAACCGGTTGATTGTGTAGCGCATTAAAATCGATATTACCGAGCCAGCCTGGGTTTGTGTTTCCTTGTGTCCATAAGTTAAAGCAGTACTTCATTGCATTTTGAATGAAAGCAACAGCTGGGTGGTTATCACGGCTGATACGGCGATCTTCAATACCATCATGTGACCAAGAAATATAATCGGGTGTCCACTCAAGCGTGTATACAACCCAGCGACCATAGAGGTTATCATTAGCGCCATGTTGACCTTCCGAGCGCTTGATATCACAATCATTGTCACTGGTTTGCCAAATGGGGTTAGATTGGTAAGTATTATTTACTGGTAAGGTCTCAATATCGATTTCATTCCATTGTTGACCGCATAAATGTCCGCCATCTTTCCACCAAAAAAAGGTACTGGTGGTGCCGATTACTTTTTGCGAGTACATTCTTACTTCGACCTTGCCAAAAGTATGCTCTGCTTTAGATTGAAGCTCGCCGCCTCGCAGGGGGGTATCTGCTTGTGCTACCGTAAATAGCGAGCACAAGAGCATTAATATTGAGCTGAGTGTGAATTTGCATAATGACTTATGATGATTATATTGCATTATATTTTTCCTAACGTTTGGGTGACATTTTATTCAATAACAGCCAATTACAGGCTTGTATTAAAATCTGACATAGTGCGCCTTGGTTTGTTTTTTTGACATGCGTCAAAGTTAAAGACCGACTGCACATGGAGATTGCTTTCTATGGCCATAGGCAAGTAAAAAAGGGCGCGAGACGCGCCCTTGTATCAGATTAATTGTTTGTTATTGTACGGATTTAATACGGAACCAATTAATATTGAAGCCTCCTTGCAATGCAGCGATAGCAAATTCATGGTCACCACTGGTCAAGGTCACAGTGTGCTCAATAGTTTGCCATGCTTGCCAGCCACCCGTCACTGGTACGTTAACTTGACCATAAACGGTATTACCACCGCGTTCTTCAAACTGAATAGTACCGCCATTGCTATTGCTCGCGACACGGTATTCAATGATGTAACTACCGGTTTGTGGAATATTTATGGCGGCATAAGCCATCCAATCAGAGGCATCAGTCCAACCGACATTCAAACCACCACCGGTATCGCTGGTACTTTCAGTTTGGATACCGCTCATTGCGGTAAAGGCTTCAGCTTCAACTAATTGCGAAAATTCACCCGTTGGCTTATCTGGTTTAGCAGTATCGTTGTTAGCACACTCCATATTATTGAAGTTACCATCATGGGAAATATGACCAGTAAATTGTACCGATTGTCCTGGTGCTAGCGTATTGTTGCCACTTGCAGTTAGCGTTAAGCCCGAGCCAGAAAGACTTGCACCCCAAGCATCAATTACACCGACATTACTGTTGGCAATTAGTTCTACTGACCAGCCATTTAGCGTGCTATCAGAGATATTAGTGATCTCAACATTTTGAATAATTGCGCCATTATTCCAAATATCTAAACCACCAATGGTACAACTTAATTGACTTACTGGCGGTTCAGTAGCGGTAATACTTGCCAGCGATGTAGACGAGTCATCAGCATCATCAATGACGGTTAAATTAATGTCATATGAGCCTGCTGCTTGGTAGGTGTGCTCTGCAGTTACCCCTGTAGCCGTTGCGCCGTCGCCAAAGTCCCAAAGGTAACTTGTGATCGTACCGTCAATATCGCTAGACGTTGTTGCATTGACACTGACGGTTAAGTTATTAACCGCACTTGTAAAACTTGCTGTCGGGGCAATATTGACAATTTCACCGACATGAAAAGAGGCAGTGTTTGACATGGTGTTATTGCCATCATTATCTTGAGCTTGTGCACTGAGCGAGTAAAGGCCATCAGCTAAGCCCGTTATTGTAGCAGAGTATGGCGCAGTGCTATCAACAGAATGTAAGACTTCATTCACATAAAAGGATACCGCCGTTATTGTGCCATCACTGTCTTGTGCATTCGCTGTCGCGACCACATCAACATTGCTATCAAATTGGTCACCGGTTAGTGGCGAGATCAGGTTAACTGTTGGTGACTTGCCTGAGGCATGAGCATAATCATCGTAAAAAGCTAATACTGACGCTAAAACACTGTTCCAGTTAATGGTTATTTCATTAGTTGACCAAGCACCAATATCATCAAGGTAACAAGTTTGTGGACGGTTTTCACAACCGCCTACTGCTGCTCTTGATAAATCATCTTGTAATTGCGGGTTAGGTCCGCCAATAAAAGCGCCCGGTGGTGCCCAGGGAAAATTACTGTCTTTTGCACCAGCCCAAAAGCGGTGATGTGGTTGCTCAGAACGATTTTCTCCATGACCGGTAATATAAGAATTTGATAACGCATTTTGGCCAAAGAGGTAATTGATACCTGAGCCAACCGCTTGCGCATACTCATCATTACCTGAAATATCATAAGCTAAGCCTAATATTGTTAACATATTAGCGATAACGTTGTTAGAACCCCAATCAAACTCACTTGCACTCATGGGGGCAAAGTAGCCTTCACTTTTTGAGGTCGCTAGACGCTGATCGGCTATGGTTAAGATTTTTTGGCGGGCTTGCGCCATTAAACTTGCGGTATGGGGCGTCGGTACTGTCGCTAAAGACATGAGTGCCGCTACTTGAACACTCTGCCAATCGTAAGTGGTTCTTGTTACACTGGCAACATCAATATCGGCTAAGTATTTAGGGTTAGCAGTAGTAATGTAAAGTTCAATAGCCGCCCAAAGAAATTCATCGCCAATGTTAGCATCACCATATTCACCACCACCACTAGCATACCTAGTTCCATTGATACCATTACTAAGGTAGAGTACATTTGGATTTTGTTTTGCTGCATCCCAGGCACGCTCTGCTGTTGCTAAACATTTATTGGCAAAGTCAGCATCATAGGCTGATAGTAATCGTGCACATTGTGCACCGGTTGCTGCAACATTTAAGGTCGCAGTGGTTGTTGGGGGTACCAAGCCCCGTTGTTGGGTATCTAGGTGAGGCATTAACGGGATGCCGGTCCAATTTAAGTCATGCATTTTATGATGCACCATACCGGCTTTGTTTTGCCCTTCAGGTACTTGCATGG
>JAAERS010000344.1 GCA_024230095.1 Gammaproteobacteria bacterium
AAGGGCCATCCTAATTTTTATATCGGCTTTGGGCCGTGATTTGGTTAATGACCTTTTGCGTGAGGCCAAATGGCATGAAAGCGAAGTGCTGGCCGATTACAGTAGCGAA
Organism: Gammaproteobacteria bacterium; assembly: GCA_024230095.1. Classification (GTDB taxonomy): domain Bacteria; phylum Pseudomonadota; class Gammaproteobacteria; order Pseudomonadales; family Balneatricaceae; genus Njordibacter. The sequence continues at coordinate 110 of JAAERS010000344.1, forward strand.
CAACAAGCGTTGATGAAAGACATGTTACGCCAACTGATTAATACGCTTGAGTCTTAGTACTTGGCAAGCCAATCGATGTTAAACTCGCCATTAGCAACATAGCCGTCGACAAGTACAGGCAGGCTACTAAGCCGCCTTGCAAAAATACCCAACCCGATAGCAGCGTGCCCAATAAGCGACCGGCCGCATTGGCCATGTAATAAAATCCCACGTCCAAAGAAGTGCCATCTGTGGCGGCATAGCTGACAATCAGGTAGCTATGGATCGATGAATTGATGGCAAACACTAAGCCAAAAATACCTAAGCCGAGCAATAGGCCTGGTAGAGGGTGGTTTGCCTCGTTCATAGTGAATGCCATCAGAGCAGGTATGGCGGTTAAGACACTTACCCAAAGGAGCGCGTCTTTGCCTTGTGGGTGACGGCCGTGACGGCGGGCTGTTAACCAAGGAGTCAATGATTGCATCAAGCCATAACCAATAACCCATATGGCCAAGATGCCCCCTATTTGTTGGTGATCCCATTGTGCTTGCTGGCTTAAATATACGGGTAGGGCAATAACAAACCAAATATCACGGGCTCCAAATAACATCATGCGTGCTGCACTGAGCTGATTGATGGCGCGACTTTTTGATAACAGTTGTTTAAATTTGGGCCGGCTTTTGCTTCTGCCAAGATCCTTTTTTAAACGCCATAAACTCAATAACCATACTACTACCAAGGCCCCTAGCATGATGGCAATAGCCCCTTGGAAACCGACAGCCATTAAAAGGCTACCGCCTAAGAAGAAGCCAATACCTTTAAGGGTGTTTTTGGAGCCAGTCAATAGTGCCACCCAACGGAAAAGTGTTGTTTGAGCCTCGCTAGGTAATAACGATTTGATGGCACTTTTGGCGCTCATCTTATTCAGGTCTTTAGCTATACCGGAAAGAGCTTGGGCACACATAACCCATGTCATTGTGAGTGTGGCTTCGGGCACTAGTAACATGGATAAGGCTAGAATCTGCAAAAATAGACCCAAGTTCATGGTGCGATTAAGCCCTAAAAGAGCCCCTAGGTAGCCGCCTAGTAGGTTGGTGATGACGCCAAACAACTCATACAGTATAAACAACAAGGCTATTTGTAGCGCATCGTAGCCCAACTGGTGGAAGTATAAAACCACCAACATTCTCAGTGCCCCGTCCGTGAGGGTGAACACCCAATAATTGCCTGTTACCAGAAGATACTGGCGTACTTGGGCAGACCGTTGGCTAAACATGGTTTAGTGATCACCAGCCATCATATGCCGAGCTAGTTCAGCTGTGCGATTGACGTATCCCCATTCATTGTCGTACCACAAATACAGCTTCACTTGGGTGCCATTGGTAACCATGGTCGAGAGTGCATCAACAATTGAAGAGCGCGGGTCCGTGCGGTAATCGTTGGATACCAGTGGGCGTTCTTCGTAACCCAAAATACCAGATAATTCTGTGTCGGCAGCCTGTGCTAAGAGTTGATTAACTTCTTCGACACTAGTGGCATGTTGCATTTCAAAGACACAGTCAGTTAAGGAAGCGTTGGCTATGGGAACGCGCACGGCATGGCCATTTAACTTGCCTTCTAGCTCTGGGAATATATGTGTGATGGCTGTGGCCGAACCTGTGGTTGTGGGGATCAAGTTTTGCCCACAAGAACGGGCGCGGCGCAAATCCTTATGATGGGCGTCGAGAATCGTCTGGGTATTGGTGATATCGTGAATGGTGGTCATGGAGCCATGTTTGATACCTAGTTTTTCGTGTAGGACTTTCACCACGGGGGCAAGGCAGTTGGTGGTGCAGGATGCGGCAGTGACCAAGCGATGAGTGTCAGCATTGTAGAGATGGTGATTTACTCCCATCACTAAATCTAATACGCCCTCTTGTTTTACTGGGGCAGTAAC
>JAAERS010000345.1 GCA_024230095.1 Gammaproteobacteria bacterium
ACAATGCTGTCAGGACGGCGCCGTTATTTTTATTTTTTGCCATTAACTGTGCTGAGACTCTTCAAGTATCTGGGCACGGCTTGGTGGCGTATTAAAACTGTGGTATGCTGCCGGTGACCCGAGCGTCCATTCAAGGCCTTTAGCGCTATACCATGGTCGTTCATTAGTCGGCTCACCATTACGAATACAATCAACAACTAGATAGGCAAAGAGTATAAACGATAGACCAAACGCAAATGCGCCGATCGATGAAATCCAGTTAAAGTCAGCAAACTGTAATGAGTAGTCAGGAATACGGCGAGGCATCCCCGCAAGACCCAAGAAGTGTTGTGGGAAGAATAATACATTGACAGAAATCATTGCCCACCAAAAATGGATCTTAGCCAATTTTTCATTGTACATTTTGCCTACCCATTTTGGCAACCAATACAAGGTAGCCGCAATGATTGCCCACAATGATCCAGTTACAAGAACATAATGAAAGTGCGCAACCACAAAATATGTGTCATGGTACTGAATGTCTGCAGGCGCTATACCAAGCATTAGCCCTGAAAATCCACCTATTGTAAACAAGAAAAGAAAAGACAGGGCCCACAACATTGGTGCCTCAAAAGTCAACGATCCCTTCCACATAGTTGCGACCCAATTAAAGACCTTCACCCCTGTTGGAACCGCAATCAACATCGTTGCGTACATAAAGTAGAGCTCGCCAGCGACAGGCATTCCAGTCAAGAACATGTGGTGCGCCCATACGATATATGACAAGAAAGCAATCGACGCTGTAGCGTATACCATCGATGAATAGCCAAATAGTGGTTTGCGCGAAAACGTGGGAAGGATATGGGAAATAATGCCGAACGCAGGCAATATCATAATATAAACCTCAGGATGACCAAAGAACCAGAAAATATGCTGGAACATTACAGGGTCACCGCCACCAGTTGCGTCAAAAAAGGCAGTACCAAAATTACGATCGGTTAGCATCATAGTTACAACGCCCGCCAATACTGGCATCGCACCAATGAGCAGGAATGAAGTTATGAGCCAAGTCCATACAAATAATGGCATATCCATTAGCCTCATCTCTGGAGCGCGCATGTTTAGAACAGTGGCGATAATATTGATCGCGCCCATAATTGAAGAAAAACCTAATAGGTGGACTGCAAATATAAAGAAGTCAGTTGAGTCTGTAGCGAACGCGGTAGAGAGTGGGGCATAAAATGTCCACCCAAAAGCCGGCGCACCGCCTTCCATAAAAAAGGTGCTTACCAGGATCAAGGCAGCAAAAGGCAAAATCCAGAAACTCCAATTGTTCAGTCTTGGTAGAGCCATATCTGGCGCACCCACCATCATCGGAATTAACCAATTACCAAGCCCAACCATGGCCGGCATAATGGCTCCAAAAACCATGATCAAGCCATGCATAGTGGTTAGCTGGTTAAAGAAATGTGGATCCATAAGCTGAAGTCCAGGGTGTAATAGTTCTGCGCGGATGCCCATTGCAAGAGCGCCTCCAACTATTAGCATCGCGAAAGCGAACCACAAGTAGAGAGTTCCAATATCTTTATGGTTGGTTGTTTTAATCCATCTTAACAGCCCTTTTTCAGGTCCGTGATGATCGTCGTGTGCTGCAGTATTATTCATGCTTTCTCCTTAAATTAACGTGCAGATGTAACATCTGATGGTTGAACAACTGAGCCACTATTGCCAAAGGC
>JAAERS010000346.1 GCA_024230095.1 Gammaproteobacteria bacterium
ACGGGCAAGCCAGTTGCGGGGTCTATGGGTGCACTGGGGAGGACTGTCATGGCTATGTCGTGGACTGTGCTGTTGACGAGATCGAAGTAAATATCTACAGCATTGATGCCTTGGGTATTTCGCCCACTAATTGGATTGGTAAATGTGTTGTACCATGTAACCTCTAGTGCGTCAGCCGCATCTTTTATAAAATCAATGCGCCCTAAACGGAAGCCTGCCCAGCACAACTTGCCGTTAAGCATGGAAACGCTGGTTAATGAGTGCCCGCTTGTGTGGACGTGATGCCAAATTCCTTGATTAAACACCATCCACATAGGCATCGCAGGGTCATCACCATCGTAGATCGTAACCTTGTCAGCCTCAGCGACAAGCACAGCAACCGCTGGAAACTCTTTAGTTGCGCCACGTGTGCTTGTGTTCAAGGTCTCGTTGTACCAAGATGTGTGCTGACAGCGTTTACGCCACTGGCCACCATCACTGTCTTTGGAGGTGTCGTATACGAAAACGTCTACGGCTGTACCTGCAATATCCTCATCAACAGCCTTCATGGACTGATAATCGCCCGCAGCAGCAGCAGATTGGCTGTGTGCATACGCTAGGTCACGTGCAGTCTCTGCGGCCGTCTTAGCTTCCAAAGCGCCCGTCTTGTGATCGGAGGCTGTACCAGCGCTTGCTAATGCGTTTGCTACGGACACATCTAAATTAGTTTTACTGACATTAACAGTAGAAGTCAGATTGTCTACTGCCAGTGTTAATGTTGCTACTTCTGATTCAACAGTCATAGTTATTACCTTTTATTGAAATGCTACTGCGCCAATATAGCGAG
>JAAERS010000347.1 GCA_024230095.1 Gammaproteobacteria bacterium
ATTTACCATTGTTTACCATGTTGCGGGCTTTTACCTACGTGGGCTGGATAGTACCGCGTATTAATGAACCGGGCTCGGCGGATCGTCAACAGCGCTTTATGGGTGCTGCTAAAATGGCCATGGATGATTTTCAGGCGCAGATCTAAACATTTTACCTTGCTCTTGCTCGGCCTCGTGTCGGGTTTTGCCATTTGGTCATATCGTCGCCTCATTGGAGTCTTGTTTGGGACGCGTTAAATCTTTAAGTAAATGCCCAAAGCGTGGTTGCCATTTTGGACACCTCGCCACAAACAGGCTTTCATAAGAGCGCATGCCTTGTCGTCTTCGTTACCGGTGCGAGATGTCGGCATAGCGCAGGCGAGGGTACCCTGTATTTCACCACTAGTGTTCAAAAAGGGCACGCCTAATGAGTAATGGTATTAGGTATGTGGCTTTGGTCAGGGTTTGAGTGCCACTGAGGGAATGATCGGCTGCGGGCTTGTCGATCACTACGTACCTGTAAATAGGAGCCGGTAAAAATAGCCACGATGGCTACCAGCATGCCCAAATATTGCATTTGAGACAGGCGTTCATTGACCAGTAGCCATGCGGCTACCAGTGTTACTAACGGTTCAAAGTTAATGATCAAGGCTACTTGTGAGGCACGCATATAGTTGACCGCCACGAGAGAAAAGCTGGCGCCAGCAACATAGGTAATGGCTACCACTAACAGGCTCCACCAACCTAAGCTAGATTGAGGCAAACCTAAACTGTGGCTACTGAGGGCGGCGTCACCGAGCCCTAGTAGCAAGATGGGCATTCCGATTCCAATCACCAGCAGCCCCGTGTACACCATGCCCAAAACGGGTTTCACTTTGGCTCGCACACGGTTGGCGGCAACCAGGTAACAAACTGTCCCTAAGCTAGCTAATGAGGCCAAGAAAATACCTATTGGATTTATTTGTGTGACATTAAAACCGACACACATGGCGATGCCAATAATGGCAATGATAAAACTAATGATAACGCCGCTTGGTGGCGTAGTGCGCTGCAGCCAAGCTTCTACGGCAAGAATGATAACTGGAAAGGTATACAGGATGGCGGCCGCTAAACC
>JAAERS010000348.1 GCA_024230095.1 Gammaproteobacteria bacterium
ATGACATCAGCAAACAAAGCCATTAACACCACAGCGATAAGAAATACCAGACCTGCCACGGCAGTTTTACTAGCACTATAGTAGAACCAGAATTCTCGCCATTGTTGTAGGCGCACAGATCGGGAAGTAAGTTTAGTAATGGCGTTCATAGTTAAGTTTTCAATGTAGAATTCGGGGGTTAATTAGGCCGTACAGCAGGTCAACGATGAGGTTGACAGTCATGACGCAAACGGCAATCAATAACAAACCCCCTTGCACAGCATAGTAATCACGGCTAAACACCGAGAAGATAATCCATTTACCAATACCTGGCCAACCAAAGATAGTTTCCGTGAGAATAGCACCTGCCAAGAGCACAGCTACTTGCAAACCGATGACGGTGACAACTGTGATCATGGCATTGCGTAAAGCATGCAACGCTATTACGCGCACGGGTGATAGCCCTTTGGCTTTAGCCGTGCGGACGTAGTCTTCGCTAAGTACCTCCAACATCGCAGAACGTGTTTGGCGGGCAATGACTGCCAAGGGAATAGTGCCTAACACTATCGCCGGTAAGACTAAGTGATGTAGAGCCGAAGCAAAGGCTCCATCCTCATCGCCTAATAGACTATCGATTAACATAAAGCCTGTAACGGGCTCCACATCAAACAAAAAGGATAAGCGGCCTGATACAGGTGTTAGATGCAAGGTGTTGGAGAATAGGATGATGAGTAAAAGACCCCACCAAAAAATGGGCATGGAGTAACCAGCCAGTGAGAAGCTCATAATGCCTTGATCAATTATTGAGCCGCGTTTAACGGCGGCAATAAGTCCTGCTGGAATACCGATGATGACAGCAAATAATATGGCGCATATCGCCAATTCAGCAGTCGCGGGAAACAACTCGAAAAATTCTTCAATAACGGGCCGATTGGTAATTAGCGAAGTGCCTAGGTCGCCCTGTAATACGTCGCCGATATAGCTAAAATATTGTTGCCATATAGGTTTATCAAAACCCATTTGTGCCATCAGCTCGGCGTGACGTTCTGGCGTGACCCCGCGTTCCCCTGCTAGCACTTCCACAGGGTCTCCAGGCAGAGCGCGGATGAAGCCAAAGGCCACTAAGGTGACACCAAAGAATACTGGCACCAGCACTAACAAGCGTTTGATTAAAAAACTGAGCATAGATTATCTCGCGGCGGGAAAAGCGACTAGGGGTGGAAGTTAGGCTGAATAGCTACGCCCAAGGGACGTAGCTATTGGGTCTAACAACAAGACCTAGAGTTTTGTTAGTTGATATCGACACCATCGTAGAAGATGTGGCTGCCTAAAGGATGAACCTTGAAACCACTAACTTCTTTGCGAACTGGCTTAAATACAACAGAGTGTGCAATGGTTACCCAAGGCGCTTCTTCTTTAAAGATGACCTGTGCCTTTTCATACAATGCAGTACGCTTGGCTTGGTCGGTGACTTGCTTGGCTTGACGCAAGGTGCTGTCAAACTCTTGGTTACACCAACGCGCTCTGTTACCACCGCTCTTAGCGGAGTCACAGCCCAGCAACACATACATGAAGTTGTCTGGGTCGCCGTTATCACCGGTCCAACCTAGTAACACGGTATCGTGCTCACCATTCTTTGAGCGCTTCAGATACTCGCCCCACTCAAAGGTGACGATTTCAGCTTCCACACCCACTTTGGCCCAGTCGGCTTGAATCAATTCAGCCATACGACGGGCGTTGGGGTTATATGGACGCTGCACTGGCATGGCCCAGATGTTGGTTTTCAGATTAGTAACACCGGCGGCCGCCAACATTGCTTTGGCTTTTTCTGGGTCATAGTCATAATCTTTAACATCGTTGTTGTATGACCAGATGGTAGGTGGAATTGGGTTCTTGGCGATTGAGCCTGCACCTTTAAATACCACGTCCAAGATGGACTGCTTGTTAATAGCCATATTCAATGCTTGACGCACTGCCTTTTGATCAAAAGGAGGTTTTTCGGTATTGAAAGCCAAATAGCCGACGTTGAGGCCTTCTTGGCGCATTAAGTTGATATCAGGATCTTTATCCATGGCAGCCACATCGGCTGGGTTTGGATAAGGCATTACATGACATTCACCAGCCTTCATCTTTTGATAACGCACGTTGGCATCTGTGTTGATGGCAAACACGAGCTTATCAATGTTAGAGCGGCCACCCCAATAGTCATCATGTGCTGTGTAGCGGATCATGGCGTCTTTTTGGTAAGACTTAAAGACAAAAGGACCGGTGCCTACAGGCTTGTGATCAATGTCGTCTTTTTTGCCAGCTGCCGCTAGTACATCACCATATTCAGCTGATAAAACAGAAGCAAAATCCATAGCCATGTTAGACACAAAAGGTGCTTCGGCGTAGTTTAAGGTGAACTTAACGGTGTAGTCGTCGACTTTTTCGATGGACTTGAGCAGGTCGCCCATGCTCATCCAACCAAAGTACTTGTAGTCACCACCAGACACATCATGGTATGGGTGATCTTCTTTCCACATCCGGTTAAAGGTGAACAAGATGTCATCGGCATTAAAATCACGAGTCGGCGTGAAATCTTTGGTGGTGTGGAATTTGACGCCTTTACGCAGTTTAAAGGTGTATTCCAGTCCGTCTGCAGATGCTGTCCAAGATTCGGCTAAGCCTGGTACAACCTTGGTTGAACCAGCTTCGAATTGGACTAAGCGGTTGAACAATGTTTGTGATGAGGCATCAAAAGTGGTGCCCGCAGAATACAATGAAGGGTTGAAGCCCTCTGGGCTGCCCTCAGAGCAGAATACCAGAGTTTTTGCCTGAGCCGCTCCTGACACAGCGAGTCCTAACCCAAGGCTGAGCGCGAGTAGTGTTTTTTTCATTATTCTATCCTAGGAAGTTGATTTTAATCTTACTTTCCAATCGATATGATATCTCTTGGAAAGGTCGCTCTTTTCAAGCTATAGCAATGACGAGGCAATGCTTGCTGGCTATCAGCTCCCATTGAACCGTCAGATTAATAGAAAGTCACTTTGACTGTTGCACTGTATAGGAAAGACAAGAATGGCAGCAATCGAAATTACGCAATGCTCTGTGTTAGAATTTGCATAACTGCCTATATGTTAAAAAAATATAATATAATCATATGGTTAAGTTTTTAATGTTGAGTGTGAGTTTAATGGAATAGACATCGGTTATTTGCCTGTTGGCGTTTATAACCACCATGGCTTCTTCATTAGTAAGAGCTGTGCTAATTGTCATTGTTAAAGTAACGGTAGGGCCAAGCAGTTGTTTTTGCATGAGGTGAAAAGTAAATCATACATTGCGTATAGTTTTAACGTATTAGTAATATATCAATCCAAACCAAACTTATTATGTGGTGTCTTTATCCGAAGCTGGTATCATGTTTGACAGCCTGTTTCTGCTATTTCCTTAGGTTTCTATGTCACTATCTAAAACACCTGCCAATCAAACAATAGGCATGGTGGAATTCATCTTCCTAATTGCCTCCTTGATGTCCATGGTGGCCTTGGCTATTGATGCCGTACTGCCGGCATTGGGGTTTATGGCCACTGATTTTGCTGTTTCTACCAGCCAAATACAATTTATACTTACTGGCTTATTTGCTGGCTTTGCTTTGGGTCAACTCCTATACGGCCCCCTATCGGATAGGATAGGACGCTTGCCGGGCATTTATGCCGGCATGCTGGTGTTTGCTGCAGGCTGTGGCATTGTGCTGACTGCCGAGTCTCTGGAAGTGGCTGTTTTGGGGCGTGTCTTACAAGGCATTGGTGCGTCTGGCCCACGTATTATTGTAACGGCGATAGTCAGGGATTGTTTTGAAGGCAGAGTCATGGCTCGGGTGATGTCTTTTGCCACTACGGTATTTATGATTGTGCCAATCATGGCACCTATGGTGGGGCAGGTGATTCTATGGTACGCCCCTTGGCAGTATATATTTGTCATGTACATTGTGTTGGCGGCGCTATTGAGTTTTTGGACCTGGCTGCGCCTTAATGAAACACTAGACCCTGCAAATCAGCGGTCAATTCACCCCAAGGCGTTATGGAAAGCACTGGTTAGTGTATTAAAGAATCGTGTGGCTGCAGGTTACACCGTGGTCAGCGGCATGGTATTTGGTGGCTTTTTAGGCTATCTAAGTTCCAGCCAGGTTTTGTTCCAGGGAATCTATGGGGTTGGTGATGCCTTTCCTCTCTACTTTAGCTTGTTAATATTGCCCAATGTGGTTTCTTCTTTGCTTAATGCTCGATTGGTGATGCGCTGGGGTATGTACCGTTTGGTACAGTGCAGCAATATCATTGTTTTGGTGTTTTCCGTCTGTTTGTATGCCTACGCCAGTACATTTGATGGTGTGCCTCCTTTAATGTCTATGATGGCCTTCTTTTTTGTCATATTTGCAGGACTTGGCTTTCAGTTTGGTAACCTGCATGCATTAGCCATGGAGCCACTTGGCAAGCTGGCTGGAATGGGGGCATCGGTTGTCGGTTCAGGGTCTACGATTATTTCCATACCCTTTGGCGTCGTGGTAGGCATGTCTGTTACGACAACCATCATCCCGTTAACACTGGGTTTGGCAGGTTGTTCACTAGCCGCAGTGCTAATTATGCACTGGGTGCGGTTTGGCTTTGGCCGCCCTCGAGCAGGTAGTAGATGATATAAAAAAATCCCGGCGTGGCCGAGATTTTGAAGGTACGATCTAATAATGTGTAGGTTTAATCTGCGTAGGCCTCTAGCGGTGGGCAGGAGCAAATCAAATTGCGATCGCCATAAACATTATCGATACGATTTACCGCAGGCCAGAATTTGCCCGCCGCTGTGGCTGCACTCGGGAAGGCCGCAATACTGCGCGAGTAGCCGCGGTTCCAACCATGGCTAGCGAGGTCCGTTTGTGTGTGTGGTGCCATTTTTAAGGGATTGGCCTTGGGACTCCATTCGCCGTTTTCAATCTTTTTAATCTCGTTACGAATAGCGGCCATGGCATCGCAGAAGCGGTCAATTTCACCTTTGGATTCGGATTCCGTTGGTTCGATCATGAGTGTGCCTGCTACTGGGAATGACATGGTAGGGGCATGAAAACCATAGTCCATCAAACGCTTGGCAATATCTTCTTCACTGATACCAGTGGCTTCTTTAAGAGGCCTAATATCGACAATGCATTCATGAGCAACACGGTCATGATTGCCGCGATATAAAATAGGAAAGTGCTCAGCCAGTCGCGCTGTCATATAGTTAGCATTGACTATCGCCATAGTGCTAGAGTCTTGCAAACCTTTGGCGCCCAACAGGGTAATATAAGCCCAGGAAATGGGTAGAATTGATGCACTGCCGTAGGGGGCGGCCGCTATTGCGTGATTACCATTTTGTTCGCCGTGAACCGGTATCACAGGGTGGTTTGCCAAGAACGGAGCCAAGTGAGCTTTAACCCCTATGGGCCCCATGCCTGGGCCACCGCCACCATGGGGGATGGCGAAGGTTTTATGCAGATTTAAGTGTGAAACATCAGAGCCAATGAGGCCAGGTTTGCTAATGCCCACTTGTGCATTCATATTGGCACCGTCCATGTATACCTGGCCACCGTTGTCATGAATGATCTGGCAAATGTCTATTATGCTTTCTTCATACACCCCGTGAGTTGACGGGTAGGTGATCATTAAGCAGGATAGGTTGTCGCAGTGCTCTTCGGCTTTAGCGCGCAAATCGCCAATATCGACGTTACCTTGTTCGTCACAACGAGTCACAATGACTTTCATATCGGCCATGGCGGCACTGGCTGGGTTGGTACCGTGCGCTGAACTTGGGATTAAGCAAATATTGCGATGGCCTTGGTCAATACTCTCTTGGTATTTGCGAATAGCAATAAGGCCAGCGTATTCACCTTGGGCACCGGAATTGGGCTGCATGGATACCTTGTCATAGCCTGTGATTTCGACCAATTGGTCTTCCAGTGAGCGAATGAGTTCTAGGTACCCTTGGGTCTGATTCGCCGGTGCAAAGGGGTGCATGTTGGCGAATTCAGGCCAAGTAACTGGTGCCATTTGTACTGTTGCGTTGAGTTTCATGGTGCAAGAGCCAAGGGGTATCATGCCATGTACCAATGAGAAGTCCTTGTTCTCCAACTGCTTTAGGTATCGCAGCATGTCAGTTTCACTGTGGTAACTGTTAAAGACAGGGTGGCTCAAGATGGCGTCTTCGCGCTGCATGTGCGCAGCAATGCCGGAATGCTCGGCAATAACCTCGGCATACAGAGCCTCGGAGTCCAACTGATAATCAGTATCGCTAAATACACTCGCTAACTGTTGCAGGTCCTCAACACGGGTCGTCTCGTCTAGGCTAATGCCAAGGCTGTCAGCGCTATCGCAGCGCAAGTTGTAGCCGGCGGCTACTGCTCGTTCGTTGATGGCCTTGGTTTGGTCACCTGTGGCGACGGTAATAGTATCGAAGAAGTGTTGGTTGTTTAAACTAAAGCCTTGCTTAGCCAAGGTGCAAGCTAGCATGGCCGTAAAGGCTTGTATGCGACTTGCAATGGTGCGGAGGCCTTGAGGCCCATGGTACACCGCATAAAAAGACGACATGTTGGCCAGTAGTGCTTGTGCTGTGCATATATTGGAGTTGGCCTTTTCGCGGCGAATGTGTTGTTCGCGGGTTTGCATAGCCATGCGCAGAGCTTTGTTGCCTTTACTATCAATGGAAACACCGATAATACGGCCAGGAATGGAGCGCTTATACTTGTCTTTACTGGCAAAAAAGGCGGCGTGTGGACCGCCGAAACCCAAAGGCACGCCAAAGCGTTGGCTGCTGCCAAAAACCACATCGGCACCCAGATGTCCTGGGGCCTTTAGCAACACCAGACTCATTATATCAGCACCAACCGCTACCAGAGCATTTTGGGCATGAGCTAGATCACAGATAGATGCTAGGTCGACAATGTCACCATTACTGCCGGGGTACTGTACGAGGACACCAAACACATCGTGTTTATCTAAATCTGTTGCGGGGTTGCCTACCACAATGTCAAATCCAAAATACTCGGCACGAGCACGAATTACGGATAGATTTTGTGGGTGAGTATTACTATCAACCAAAAAGGTGGCAGATTTTTTCTTGTTGGCACGTTTACATAAGGCCATGGCTTCGGCTGCAGCAGTAGCTTCATCTAATAAGGATGCGTTGGCCAGCTCCATACCAGTTAAGTCCATGATCATTTGTTGGTAGTTTAGTAGCGCTTCCAAACGACCTTGGGCTATTTCAGGCTGGTAGGGGGTATAAGCCGTATACCAGGCTGGGTTTTCCATGACATTGCGTAAGATGACATTTGGCACTTTGGTATTGCTGTAACCCATACCAATACAAGAGGTTTTGACATCGTTTTTTGCCGCCATGGCCTTAAGTTTTGCTAAGGTTTGGCTTTCTGAAAGAGGGGCTGGCAGGGCCAGGGGCTGTTCCAGACGGATGCTATTTGGCACGGTTTGTTGCAACAGCTCTTCAGGGCTGGACAATTGCAAGTATTCCAACATGGCCTGTGTGTCAGCCTGATCTGGCCCAATATGGCGCTGGATAAATTCGTGCTCTTGGATCAAATCAGACAGGGTAGGCTGGTTCGACATGGTAAAACCTCTTGATTAGGCCCCTGGTTATGGCTTGGGGCCGGCTATGCTTGTGGAAATCTTTGCGCAAAAGCGATAGGGCTCTAATGCAGCAATAAGTTTGTTTGATCAGCGATCATTTAGGTTAAGTAACCGCCATTATTAAACGCTTTGATGCCTTATAAGAAAGCCTAGTTTTTAATTGCGCACAGACCCCTGGTGAACGAGAGTGTCTTGAAAGACGTATAAAGTGCCTAGGATTTGTCTATTCTTCGTTAGCGACAACGTCTGCGTAACCTTCGGCATCCAATAGACCATCAAGGTCAGCACTGTTGGCTACTCGCAGTTTCATAATCCAGCCATCGGTGTAGGGCTCTTCGTTGATGGTTTCCGGTGCGTCTTCTAGTGCTTCGTTAAATTCGACTACGGTACCGCCCAGGGGGGCATAAGAATCAGAGGCGGCCTTTACCGATTCAATGACGGTGTACTCTTCACCAGCGTCGAGTTCACGCCCGGCATCTACAGCTTCAATGAATACGATGTCTCCTAGCGCCTCTTGGGCGTGGTCGGTGATACCAACAGTAATAGTGCCGTCGCCGTTGTCAGCAACCCATTCATGGGAGCTGGTGTAGCGCAATTCTGCAGGGATGTTGCTCATAGCCTGGTCCTTCCAGTTAATGATTGTTATTAATTGGTACGATGCTACCAATAATGCTTGGGCAGGATACCATTTCAGGAAACGGCAATCAATAAAATTTCCTATAGGAAACATAAAGTATGCTTATGTGCTTCTGATGACGTCAGTTCGAGTCGCCAAATGGCACTTGAACCATGGCCGTGATAGCATTCGTGTTTGTGTAATTGGTAAACAATAGAATCTAGGAGAACCCCATGTCTGATGAGCAACCAGATATGCCCGAATTAAAAATAGAATCTGGTTCTGGTGCGGGAGCAACGGTAGAGCCGCTGCAGTTAGGCAAGCGCTTACGGCAGATTCGCCACAACATGAATTTGACTCTGGAGGAGGCCAGTCAAAAGACAGGCCTGGCGCGCTCGACTCTCTCCAAGATTGAAAATGAACAGATATCTCCCACCTTTACGGCCGTGCAAAAATTGGCACATGGTTTGGATATTGATATACCGCAATTGTTTGCTAAGCCCAAGAGTTCTATGACTTCTGGGCGTCGAGTGCTCACTAAAGTGGGTGAAGGTACTTCCCATCCTACTAGTACTTATGAGCATGAATTACTGTCCACAGAGTTGGCGCGCAAGAAAATGATTCCTTTTAAAACGCGTGTCCGAGCGCGTAGTTTTGAGGACTTTTCTGATTGGGTTCGGCACGAAGGCGAGGAGTTTTTGCTAGTACTAGAAGGCGAAGTGGCCTTGTATACCGAGTTTTATGAACCTATCTCTCTACAGCCAGGTGATAGCATGTATTATGATGCCAACATGGGCCATGGATTAGTTAGCCTGAGTGAGCGAGATGCACTGGTATTGTGGGTTGTGGCTCGCTAGTTATTGTGACTCCTGATGGTTATTGGTGCATGGCTATGAGTCGTGTTATTTGAAAGCTGGGAAAAATATTAAAGGAAAATTTGTTTCCTATACGAAACTTGCCTATAATCGCCTCCACCATATCAACCTACTATAGGTTTGATAGTTTAAATAACCCGGTGGAGTACATCATGTCGGATAGTCTCTTAGTTACCCCTTTTCACGCTATGCACCTTGAAGCTGGTGCTAAAATGGTCCCTTTTGCTGGCTATGAAATGCCTGTGCAATATCCCTTGGGTGTTAAGCAGGAACATTTACATTGTCGCGCTGCAGCGGGCTTGTTTGATGTTTCCCATATGGGGCAGGTGAAACTAACGGGGCCCTCTACAGAAGCGATCGCCCTAGCCTTAGAAGCGTTGATCCCGGCCAACTACGTTGATTTGGGCGTTGGACGTCAGCGTTATGGTATGTTTACTAATGCTCAGGGCGGCATTATGGATGATCTTATGGTGACGCGTGCTGATGATCATTTCTTTGTGGTAGTGAATGCGGCTTGCAAGGCGCAGGATATTGCCCATATGCGTGCTCACTTGCCAGCAGATATTGAACTGCAAGAGTTAACCGATCGCGCGCTCCTTGCCCTGCAAGGCCCACAAGCTGTCGCCGTACTGGCCCGTTTGGCGCCAGAGGTGTCGAGCATGCGTTTTATGGATGCTAGGCCCGTGTCTATTTTGGGTCACGATTGTTTTGTTGGACGGGCCGGTTATACCGGTGAAGATGGTGTGGAAATTTCTGTACCCAACGACAGAGCGCAAGCATTAGCTGCCGCCTTGCTGGCATTTGATGAAGTGGAGTGGATTGGTTTGGGGGCGCGTGACTCTTTGCGCCTAGAAGCTGGTTTGTGCCTATATGGTCATGATTTGGATTCGACAATTACGCCAGTGACAGCCAATCTAATGTGGGCTATGCAGAAAGCTCGCCGTCCTGCGGGTGAGCGTGCAGGTGGCTTTCCCGGGGCCGACATAATCTTGGCCGAATTGGCCGCGGGCCCAGCCCAATTGCGTGTTGGTTTGTTACCAGAAGGCCGTGCACCTGTGCGTGAGGGAGTGGAAGTAGCGAATACCGATGGGCAAGCGATTGGTAGGGTGACATCCGGCGGTTTTGGTCCTACTGTTGGTGCGCCAGTCGCCATGGCTTATATCGATGCTAGCTATGCCGAGGTAGGCACTTTGGTATTGGCTTTGGTGCGGGGTAAACAATTGCCTTGCCGCGTTGCCACTATGCCTTTCGTCCCCCAGCGTTACTATCGCGGCTAGTTTTCATTGAGGGGCAAGCCTTTTCAGTTTGGTGGGTTAAATTACCTGGTCAATGCTCTGTGCAAACAATTAGGCCCCAGCTACAATAGTGGCATATCACTATAGGGAGTTATTGCTGTGGCCTACCAGCCTGACCAGACCCAATCTATTCTTTGGCATGATTACGAAACCTTTGGTATTGATCCGCGTTTCGATCGGCCTGTGCAGTTTGCTGCTATTCGTACTGATTTGGATTTTAACCCCATTGGTGAGCCCATGATGTGGTATTGCCGCCCTGCAGATGACTATTTGCCATCTCCCGGCGCTTGCATGGTGACCGGTATAACGCCTCAACGCGCTATGCAAGAAGGCTTACCAGAAGTCGAGTTCATGGCTCGTATCAACGCCGTAATGAGTGAGCCTGGGACCTGCGTGGTGGGTTATAACAATCTACGTTTTGACGATGAATTTACTCGCTATGGTCTGTACCGCAATTGCTTTGATGCCTACGCTCGAGAGTGGCAAGGTGGTAATAGTCGCTGGGATTTATTAGACCTAGTGAGAGGTGCTTCAGTTTTGCGCCCAGAAGGTATCAACTGGCCTCGCAACGAGGCCCAAGAGTTAGTCCTGAAATTAGACCAGTTGGCGCCGGCCAACGGCATTGAGCATGGTGATGCCCATGACGCCTTGGCGGATGTATGGGCTACCATTGCTTTAGCTAAAAAATTACGTGAAGCCCAGCCACGACTTTATAATTTTGCTTTTCAAATGAAGCACAAGGCGCAGGTGTGGGGTCAGCTGGATTTGCAGATGCATAAGCCTGTACTACATATTGCTGGCATGTACGGTCGTCAAAAAGGTTATATGGCACTAGTGGCGGCCATGGCCAAACACCCCAGCAATAATAATGGGGTGTTGGTGTTCGACCTACGCCAAGACCCAAAACAGTGGTTTGATGCTAGCGTTGATGAGCTAAAGTTAGCTCTGTTTTCGCGTCAGCAAGAGCTGGGCGATAAGCCGCGTTTGCCGGTTCAAGAAGTACACGTCAATAAATGCCCTTTCGTGGCACCAATGAACACCTTGGCTGAAGAAACCGGCCGCCAATATGGCGTTGAACGACAAACTAGCATCGATCATTTGCGCTGTTTGCAAGCCAATCCTGCCTTTGTGGATCGTGTGGTAGAGGCATATCGGCAGCGCCAACCTATGCCCGTAGGTGACGTCGATGGTGCCTTGTATGGTGGTGGTTTTTTTGACGATCATGATAAGCGTATGATGCAACAAGTTCATGCCACCGCGCCCCAGCAATGGGGTTCCAGTGCTTTTGCGTTTCATGATGAGCGCTTGCCACGACTGTTGATGCGCATGAAAGGTCGCAGCTATCCCGAGCAGTTAAATACTGCTGAGTCGGCGCAATGGGAAATATTCCGTCACCAGCGCTTATTAGCAGGAGAGCCTCAGGGTGTGCGTACCTTTGAGCAGTTTGGTGCTGAACTTAATCAGCTTGCTCAAGAGCACGCTGACCCACAGAGCCAGTCTTTATTGCAGGAATTGGCTACTTATGCTGAATCTATATATCCCTACTAACCCTAGTAAACACCATTGATGCTGGTGTCTTGGTTTGCTCTATTTGTTTCTGGCTTGTTGGCGGCAACGATTTTGCCCGGTGCTTCAGAATTGCTTTTTAGTCAACAATTATTGGCCTATCCCCAGCAAGCGCTTGGTTTGTGGTTGGCCGTGACTTTGGGCAATAGCCTAGGTGGATTCATTACCTTTTATATGGGGGTGGGCCTAGGACGTTTAGGTAGCACTTGGCAGCTAGCTAAAAAGCTGCGCATAGCAACACCTGGTAGATCCGTGCTACAAGGCTTGCAGCGGTATGGGCGCTGGTTGCTATTGCTCACTTGGTTGCCGGTCGTTGGTGATGCTGTGGCCTTGGGCGCAGGCATGTTAGGCTGGGCACGCTGGCCCAGTCTAG
>JAAERS010000349.1 GCA_024230095.1 Gammaproteobacteria bacterium
AACGCTGTCGGTATGGCGTTGGCAGAAAAAACCTTGGCGGGCCAGTTTAACCGTGATGGTCATGACATCATTGACCACAACACCTATGCGTTCTTGGGTGATGGTTGTTTGATGGAGGGCATATCCCACGAGGCTTGCTCATTGGCAGGCACTTTGGGACTGGGTAAGTTGATTGCATTTTATGATGACAATGGCATTTCTATTGATGGAGAAGTAGAAGGCTGGTTTACCGATGATACCCCGAAGCGATTTGAGAGCTATGGTTGGCATGTGGTCCCCGCTATTGATGGCCATGATCCAGATGCTATCTTCGCTGCTGTAGAAGCTGCCCAAGCGACGCCAGATCAACCAACCCTGATTTGCTGCAAGACGATTATCGGTTTTGGTTCTCCAAATAAAGAAGGCAAAGAAGACTGTCATGGTGCACCATTGGGTGCCGAAGAAATTGCTTTGGCTCGCAAGCAACTTGATTGGAGCTATGGCCCATTTGACATTCCTGCCAACATTGCTGATGAGTGGAATGCCCGTGATAGCGGCTATGACGCTGAACAGATCTGGAATCAGGATTTTAAGGCTTACGCTGATGCTTATCCAGAATTGGCCGCTGAATTATTGCGCCGTGTCAGTGGCGACCTTCCAGCCAACTTTGCCACCGATGCAGAGGCTTATATCGCTCAGTTGCAGGCAGATGGTAATAGTATCGCTAGCCGTAAAGCTTCCCAGAATACGCTTAATGCGTTTGGTCCAATGTTACCTGAAATGTTAGGTGGTTCAGCCGATTTGGCCGGGTCCAATTTAACCTTGTGGTCTGGTTCTAAGGGTGTCAACAAAGATGATGCCAGTGGCAACTATGTATTCTACGGAGTACGCGAATTTGCGATGTCTGCCATCATGAATGGTATGGCTTTGCATGGTGGCTTCATTCCTTACGGTGCCACCTTCCTCGTCTTTATGGAGTATGCCCGTAATGCTGTACGTATGGCCGCTTTAATGCGTCAACGTGTGCTGTTTGTGTATACCCACGACTCCATTGGTTTGGGTGAAGATGGCCCCACCCACCAGCCTATTGAGCAGATTGCCAATCTGCGTTTAACACCAAATTTGGATACCTGGCGCCCTTGTGACACGGTGGAGTCAGCCGTGGCTTGGAAGTCTTCATTAGAGCGCATGGATGGCCCTGCCGCCTTGATATTCTCGCGTCAAAATTTACCTCATCAAGAGCGCAGCCCTGAACAAGTGGCCAACATTGCCAAGGGTGGTTACATTTTGCGTGATTGTGAAGGCGCACCAGAGGCGATCATCATTGCGACTGGTTCTGAAGTAGGTGTATCACAAGCCGCCGCCGATCAGCTTACCCAGCAAGGACGAAAGGTTCGTGTTGTTTCCATACCATGTACGGAAGTCTTTGAGCGTCAAGATGCGGCTTATCAAGAAAGTGTTTTGCCAGCCGCTATTACCGCCCGTGTGGCTGTAGAAGCAGCCCATGCCGATTACTGGTACAAATATGTTGGCTTGCAGGGTCGTATCGTTGGTATGACAGGATTTGGTGAGTCTGCTCCAGCTAACCAATTGTTCGAGATGTTTGGCTTTAGTGCTGACAACATCGCCAATCAGGTTAACGAACTGCTTTGAGTCGCCGCTCACTAAGAGTTTTAAATTTGCACTAACATGGCAAAAAAATTAGCGATTAACGGCTATGGTCGTATCGGACGTGCCGTATTGCGTGCCCTTTTTGAACGTGGTTTGCAGAACCAGTTGCAGATTGTGGCCATTAACGATTTGGGTATAGCTGAGTCTCTTATGTATGAGACTCAGTATGATTCCGTGCATGGTCACTTACCGGAATCCGTAGTGGCAACTGCAGATGGCATGACCATTACCGACCAGCAAGGCACGGACTATCCTATATCCCTGCATCGTCAGATCGACATGCCAGACTTGCCATGGCGGCAACAAGGCGTAGACCTAGTAATGGAATGCTCTGGCAAAATAACTAACCGTGAACAGGCCGAACAACATCTGCAAGCCGGTGCTGGTAAGGTACTGATTGGTTCGCCGGCCGGTGAAGATGTTGATTTGACAGTGGTCTATGGTATCAATCACCACTTGCTTGAGCCTCACCATCGTATCGTGTCCAATGCCTCCTGTACCACCAATTGCATGGCGCCAGTTTTGGCACCGCTGCAAGCTGAGGTAGGCATTGAGGATGGGCTAATGACGACCATACACGCCTATACTAATGGGCAGGTGTTGACTGATACCGTATTGGATCAAATGGATTTACGTCGGGGTCGTTCGGCGACGCAATCGATGATTCCTACCACGACCCACGCGACGCAAACGTTGGGCTGGGTTTTACCTAGTGTGGCCGATAAAATAACGGGCTACAGCATGCGAGTGCCGACCATCAATGTGTCGGTTGTGGACTTGGTTTTCCGGCCCACGCGGGCTACGAGTGTGGAGCAGATTAATGCCATTATGGCGAGGGCAAGTGCAGCCGATACCTTGGGAGTGTTGGGGTACAACACACAACCACTGGTCTCTATTGATTTCAATCACTGCTCAAAGTCAGCCGTGTTCGATGCTACCCAGACAATACAAATGGGGCAGCTGGTCAAAATTTTAGCATGGTATGACAATGAATGGGGTTATGCCAATCGTATGTTAGATGTGGCTTTGGCCATGTTAGCTGAGTAATAACTTACTTATAGGAAGACTTATGTCTATTCTCACAATGACCGATTTGGACCTGGCTGGCAAGCGGGTGTTGATTCGTGAAGATTTGAATGTGCCTGTCAAGAACGGTCTGGTAACTAGTGATGCTCGTTTGCGCGCATCATTGCCAACTATCGAGATGGCGTTGCAAGCAGGTGCAGTGGTGATGGTGACCTCTCACCTTGGTCGCCCTAAAGAAGGCCAGTATGATACACAATTTTCTTTACAGCCTGTGGTCGACTGGTTAACGGCGCGTTTATCTTGCAAGGTCAGCCTTGCTAGCGATTGGCTGCAAGGAGTTGATGCTGCCGCTGGCGAGCTTGTGGTGCTGGAAAACTGTCGCTTTAATATTGGTGAAAAAGCCAACGATGAGGCTTTGTCTAAGCAGATGGCGGCACTATGTGATGTTTATGTTAATGATGCCTTTGGCACCGCCCATCGTGCTCACGCCAGTACTCATGGTGTGGCACAATTTGCCCCTGTGGCATGTGCTGGGCCTTTGTTGGCGGCAGAGCTGGATGCTTTGGCCAAGGCGCTAGACAACCCTAAGCGCCCGATGGTGGCGGTAGTCGGTGGCTCCAAGGTATCTACTAAATTGACAGTACTAGAGTCACTGTCAGAAAAGGTTGATCAGCTAATTGTTGGCGGTGGTATTGCCAATACTTTCTTGGCGGCGGCAGGGCATCCAGTTGGCAAGTCCCTGTATGAAGCCGACCTTGTCGATAATGCTAAAGCTCTCATGGCTAAGACGAACATTCCGATACCTACGGATGTGGTGACGGCCACTGAATTTAGCGAAACAGCACCGGCCTCAACCAAAGCAGCGGCCGAGGTGGGTGCTGATGAAATGATTATGGACGTGGGGCCTGATTCAGCACAGGCACTCGCACAAATTTTGGCTACTGCAGGTACCATCATTTGGAATGGTCCTCTGGGCGTCTTTGAATTTGACCAGTTTGGCGGTGGCACTGAGGCACTGTCTCGAGCAATTGCTGACTCTGATGCATTTTCTATCGCTGGCGGCGGTGATACACTGGCAGCTGTAGATAAGTATGATATTGCTGAGCAGGTTTCTTATATCTCCACAGGTGGCGGAGCCTTTTTGGAGTTTGTAGAAGGTAAACAACTGCCAGCAGTGGCAATTTTGGAACAACGCGGAAACTAAGGAGCACGAATACTATGGCGCTAATCAGCTTGCGGCAATTACTTGACCATGCCGCGGAATATGGTTATGGCATCCCAGCCTTTAATGTCAACAATCTGGAGCAAATGCGTGCCATCATGCAGGCTGCTGATAAGACCAATAGCCCAGTGATCGTGCAAGCTTCTGCTGGCGCTCGTAAATATGCGGGTTCCAATTTTCTTAAGCACATGATTTTGGCCGCCATTGAGGAATTTCCCCATATTCCAGTGTGCATGCACTTGGACCACGGCAATTCGCCATCTACTTGTCAGAAGGCGATCGCCTCGGGCTTTTCATCGGTTATGATGGATGGTTCTTTGGGCGAGGACTCCAAGACTCCCTCAAGCTATGAATATAATGTGGAAGTGACCCGACGCACAGTCGAAATGGCCCATGCAGCGGGGGTTTCTGTAGAAGGCGAATTGGGTTGCTTGGGTTCTTTGGAAACCGGTGAAGCCGGAGAAGAAGATGGTGTTGGCGCAGCGGGCAAACTTACCCAGGATCAGATGCTGACAGACCCAGACGAAGCGGCTGACTTTGTTGCTAAGACTCAAGTTGATGCCCTTGCTATCGCTTGTGGTACCAGTCATGGTGCCTACAAGTTTACCCGACCACCCACAGGTGATATTTTGGCTATCGATCGGATTGCCGCTATTCATCAGAAGATTCCTAATACACACCTAGTGATGCACGGTTCATCTTCGGTGCCGCAAGAGTGGTTGGCGGTGATCAACGAATACGGTGGAGCTATTCCAGAGACTTATGGAGTGCCGGTTGAACAGATAGTGGAAGGTATTAAGCACGGTGTCCGTAAGGTCAATATCGATACAGATTTGCGCTTGGCTTCCACTGGTGCAGTGCGACGTTTCTTGGCCCACAATCAGGCTGAGTTCGATCCACGTAAATACCTCAAGGAAACTATGGCAGCGATGCAACAGGTATGTGAAGACCGATACAATGCCTTTGGAACAACGGGAAATGCTGACAGAATTACGGCGGTCAGTCTGGAAAATATGGCGGGTCAATATTACGGCATATAATGATTGCGCCAGGGCGATTTAGCTTGCTATAAACGTTTTGAAAAACCTGCCTTATGGTGGGTTTTTTTATGGCCTGTATATTGATATGACAACTATGGGCTTAATATAAAAATAGGTAATAAAATGCAAGTTAATAATATTGATCATCTAGTGCTAACAGTCAGGGATATTGCGGCTACAGTGCAATTCTATACTTCAATCATGGGTATGAAAAAAGTTGAATTTGGGGACAATCGGGTAGCTTTACGTTTTGGACAACAAAAGATTAACCTTCACCAATTAGGCAGTGAATTTGAACCAAAAGCTCGGACTGCCTGCCCCGGTTCGGCTGACTTGTGCTTTATCATTGATACGCCAGTGCCAGCTGTCATAAAAGACCTCCATCAAAAAGAGGTTGAGATTATTGCCGGACCCGTGCATAGAACAGGGGCCACAGGTGCCATAATCTCAGCCTATTTTAGGGACCCGGATGGAAATTTACTAGAAGTGTCTAATTATGTAGACTAATGAGAAGGCTTGGCGGCCGTGAACATGTGGTTAGCTGTTATCTATGAAGAGTAAGGAGAAAAATAATGACCCTAATGATAGTTGGGCTGATATTGTGGTCGTTAGTGCATTTGATGCCTTCATTGAGTTCCGGATTAAGAAATAAACTGATTGCTGGGCTTGGACAAACTGGTTATAGGTTGGCTTTTTCAGTGTTGATACTGGCTTCTTTAGCGCTCATTGTGTTGGGTT
Source organism: Gammaproteobacteria bacterium (assembly GCA_024230095.1). GTDB lineage: Bacteria > Pseudomonadota > Gammaproteobacteria > Pseudomonadales > Balneatricaceae > Njordibacter. The sequence continues at coordinate 5,677 of JAAERS010000349.1, forward strand.
GGCGCAGTATTGTTCCAGTTGATCTATATGCCACACCAGAAATAGTTAGGATTGTGGCTGTGTTACTTATAGTCATAGCGTTTTTCCTTTTTGGGGCAGTTAATTACCCAACTCGCATTAAGCAGTTTATTCGTAACCCGCAGCTAACAGGCGTCGTTGTTTGGTCCACAGCACACTTATTATTAAACGGAGATAACCGCTCCGTATGGCTGTTTAGTTGGTTGGGCATTTGGGCGTTACTTGAAATTATGCTCATTAATCGTAGATCAGGCGAGTGGATTAAATCGGCATCCCCATCGTGGGCCAAAGAGGCGTTGGGTGCGGTGATTAGCTTGATCGTATTTGTCGTTATTGTCTGGCTTCACCCGTATATAGCGGGCGTCTCGATCTACTAATATTTCTGGGTTTTATGCCATGACTTTGGTTGATTTAAAGTAAGTGATGGGTGCCATAATGTTATTGAATAAGATAAATCCAAAGCTGTTGCTTGATAGCAAATGGACAGCAATTAAACCAGTGAACAAAGAAAAGCACTTTATTGTCACGGAGGTGCAGTATGACGAAGAAGGTTATGTGGTGCATTGTTTGATAGAAGCTGTGCTAACCCAGCGCACAGAGCCTATCGATTGGCAACAACTGAAACATACTGACTGTTGGCAACACGGTTGGAAATAGGCAGCAAGTCAACCTAAATACAAGTTAAAGGGTACCGAAGGGGTTGATGATATGAACTTTGATAATGTGGTTAAAGGGCAGTGCCACTGTGGCAAGGTGACATTGAAAGTACAGCTATTAGATGGCTTGAGCACGGCTAGGCGTTGCACTTGCTCACTGTGTCGTATGCGTAAACGAGCTGTTTGCACACTTGGCAACGAATTGATTTTTGTTCAGCAAGCAGGTGGATGGTTTGGTAGTGCGGCATGTTATCTATCGGGAGCCGGAGCTGAGTGATAGCCAGATTTAGCCAGCATTCTTTCTGCCCTATTTGTACGAGTTTTTGTATATGAGAATACGCTTACCCAATCATCTACTGGTCATACTGGGCTGGTTGTGTATTGCCCTTGGTGCATTGGGGGTAGTGTTGCCCCTGCTGCCAACTACGCCCTTTGTTATTCTAGCTTTATTGGCCTTTTCTAAAAGCTCACCTAAATACCATCAAATGTTGCTTGCCAACAGATGGCTTGGCCCCGTATTACAGCAATGGGAAAGCCAGAGCACAGTGGCTCGTTCAATTAAATACAAAGCTATGTTGATGGTTGTTATAACTTTTAGTATTTCCATTTATATGCTGGCCCATAATAGCCTGCTGCAGCTTATGCTAGTGGTATTGGCGTGTGTGGTGTTGAGTATAATATGGCGGCTTAAAGAGTAATTGGCAAAATTTGGCTGTCACCGTATCTGTGCGAATGTCTGCTAGTTTCTAGCTGTTCATTAATCAGTGCTGATAGTGGGGATGTTTTTCTGCAAGGCCACTCGCCCCATAAGGGACCATACCAGTACCAGATAAACTCACCATGCCATAATACCAGCAGCCCCCCCAAGGGCTGCAATGACATAAGTAATTGCCATCACGAGATAGTGGGTGAATTATAGTTAATTTGATCTAATTCACTATTTCTTCATACTGGCAGAACGAATAATCAGACTTAGCATGGACAGTAAAAACAGGGGAATAATCACCGCTGTGGCCATGCTGGCCCAGTATTTAAGCCAGCCTATGGTGAGTACATCGCCACCAATGCGCAGCAGCATAAATAACTGTAATGCCCCCAGAGGTAAATACAGGATAGGCCGATAGGGAATGTTAATACCAAGAATGCCGGGGAAAATAATAGGCGCATGGCCAAAGATCATGGAAAATATAAAACCCACAAAAATAGCATGCAGCAGGGCATCGTATAGGGGGCCAGCACTGGGGCCGGCAAAAACCAGCATTAATACCCCGGCCAGCAGGCACCAGGCCCAGCCACAGATCAATGCTTTGGCCACATAACCGCTAAGACCGGGCAGGCGGTAGTTGCGAAAGGCCAGATCGCGGTGCCAAGCCCAGATGGCGGCCAAGATTAAGCCTAAACCGTAGATACGAAAACCCATGCTATAGTCCCACAAGGCCACAGCGCTTGCCACCAGTAACTGCAGCAAAGCAATAAGCAGTAACGCCTGTGTGAGAGCGTTGGGCACCAGTACCCGGCTTAATTCAATGCGTTCACCAATAATGGTAAATAACAGGAAGCTCATCCATAACAGTACCAGTTGGGGGACGGTATAGTCCGCCAGCAACAGCAGATTAGCAGTTACCCAGATCAAGGCACCCAGTAACATAATGGTGTTGGCGGCATTGGGTTGCCGAGCTAGCACCAGCCCCTGATTGAGACTATGGAACAGGCTACCTGCCAGCACTATGAGGGCGCCAGTTGGACCATAGTCAGCTACTATAAATAGGCCCATGCCGATCCCAGTAAGTAGCGGAGCGGCCCAGCCAAACCAGACTTTCAGCGCAGTAGCCCGTTCCAGACTGATCACTACCCCCAAAAAGCCACACACCATAATCGGACCGTGCCAGTGAGCAAATTGCTCCGCCCCTATCAGTGCGGGACCGCCGGCACGCAGTGCGCCTGCAGCCAGGCCATGCAGCAACAGGCCAACCCCCATAACCAACAACACAAGCTTAGGCAGGCGCAGCATATTAGCCTCCTAGTAAGTTAACGGCGACTGGACTCATCATGGCACGTTGCCAGGGTGGATCAAAAGTCACCTCTACCTTAACATCGTCAATGTCAGGGTGATCTTGCAAGATGTGCTGGCGCATCTGACTAATAATCATATCCTGCAACGGGCAACCGGCTGATGTTAAGGTCATCAGCACACACACCTGGTTGTTTGTCTGGCTAATATCGTAGATAAGACCAAGATCAACAATATTAATACCGATTTCGGGGTCTATGACCTGCTGCAGGCTAGTGCGGATTGAGTCCATTTTGCATTGGCTTAAATAAGGTAGGGGGTCCCTAGTATGCCATTACTTGTTAGTGACATTAATTGAGATATATCAAGTTTGGTGCAACAGAACAGGGTAGCATTTGTCAGGATCTGGATATGGCTTGTATGAGTAGATGTGGAGGACGGTCAAGTGCACTAGAGGCACACTTATTACTTGCCTAAATTCGTTTACCGAAGTAGGGTAGTTCGGTTATGTTGTTGGGCATTTAGATTTTATAGGGGAAAGTGATGCAGGTGGATAGATTTTATATTAATGGTGAGTGGGTTAAGCCTTTAAGTGAGGCTACTTTTCCCTTGGCGAACCCCGCCACTGAAGCGTTAATTGCGTCTATTCCTATGGCCAATAGAGACGATGTAGATCGCGCTGTCAGCGCTGCCAAACAGGCCTTCGACAGCTACTCGCAAACCAGCGTTGCGCAGCGTATTGGCTGGTTTACCAATCTTCTGCATATTTATCGCCAGAGGTCAGCTGAAATTACCGATGCCATGATCCGTGAAATGGGCTGTGCCCGCAGTTTTACTGAAGACCTGCAAACCCCTTGTGGCGATGGTCATATAGAAGCCATGCTAGAAGTTTTGGCGAACTTTGAATTTGAACATTTAAGCCCACGCGGTGGTAGTACCATCATCCATGAACCAGTGGGAGTGAGCGCTCTCATAACCCCCTGGAACTGGCCTATCAATCAAGTAGTGGCCAAGGTATTGCCCAGTTTAGCCTCCGGTTGTCCTTGCATACTTAAACCTAGTGAAGAGTCGGCTTTATCGGCCTTGCTATTTGCGCAAATGATTCATGATGCTGGTTTCCCCGCAGGCGCTTTTAATATGCTTAACGGTGATGGCGCTGTGGCTGGTAATCATCTTAGCAGCCACCCAGATGTTGACTTAGTGTCTTTTACTGGCTCCACTCGGGCTGGCAAGCTGGTGCAGGCTAATGGCATTGATACGGTTAAGCGTGTGGTGCTGGAGTTGGGTGGCAAGTCACCCAATATCATATTTGCTGATGCTGACCTGCCGACAGCTGTGCAATTCAGTGCTGAAGCCTGTTTTAGCAATGCCGGACAAACTTGTGATGCGCCCACCCGTGTGTTGGTGGAACGCAGTGCATATGAGCAGGTTAAAAAAGGGCTAATTGAAGCCACTCGCAACACCCGTGTGGGTGATCCTATGCAGGCCGGTGAGCATATCGGACCGGTGGTCAATAAGCGGCAATTTGATCTTATTCAGGGCATGATTGAGCAAGGTATCAACGAGGGAGCCGAACTGTTGGCAGGTGGGGTGGGGCGCCCGGATGGGCTGGATCAGGGTTACTATATTCAGCCAACGCTGTTTGCCGTAGAACATACTATGGGTATTAATACCGATGAAATATTCGGCCCCGTTTTGTGTATGACTGTATTTGATACCGAAGAGGAAGCCATACGTCTGGCCAATGATACAGTCTATGGGTTGGGAGCTTATATCCAAACCGCGGATCTGGATAAAGCCAGACGGGTTGCCAAGCGCATTCGCGCTGGCAATGTTTCCGTTAATGGCGCCGCCTATGATTATGATGTGCCTTTTGGTGGTATGAAACAGTCCGGTAATGGCCGCGAAAATGGCCTTTACGGCCTGCACGATTTTCTGGATATTAAGGCCATTACCTTATAGTTACAAGGCCAATAGAAAGCTCAATATAGCATCGTGGGTGAACCGTTTGGAACGCGTTAGAGCAACTTCTCTATGGCCCGGGCTAGCCGCCATGAGCCAGGCCCTGTCCAGTGCGAGTAGTGTGCAACAACGTCACCCTGTTGATTGATCAGGTATTTATTAAAGTTCCAGCCGGGGACTTCGGAGTGCTGTGCCAGATGTTTAAAGATGGGG
>JAAERS010000350.1 GCA_024230095.1 Gammaproteobacteria bacterium
AACGGAGTAGTAATATGATTGACTGGACGAAACCAAACGGCGCTAGCATAACCACCAACGAGCTGACAGCTACAATTGCCAAGGCTGAAGCTATGGGGTGGAAGCGTAAAGAAGCTGTAAAAAAGACAAGAGCTAAGACACGGGCAAAATCTAAAAAGAGCATTGAATAATGGCTACAGTTGCACAGGTCGCAAAGGCATCGTTGCAGCGCATATTGGTACAAGCGTCTGAAGCTGATTTAGAGCCGGACGAGTATCAAGACTTTATCTTTGCAATGAACAATTATATGTTATCCCTTGATGCCGACGGTATAAACTTAGGCTACACGGAAGTGGACAATCTAGGCGATGATGTCACTATACCAGTAGGCGCTTTGCGCGGGCTTATAGCTAACATGGCTATCGAAGTCAGCCCAGACTATAACGGCCAGATCACACAAGGCTTAATAGCAGCAGCGCAAGAAGGCCTAAAGACTATGCGCAAGCTAGGTCAGCGCGTCAAAGCTACAGCGCTACCAGCAACGCTACCGGTCGGATCAGGCAATGAAGACTATACGCGAACAGCGGGAACGTCACACTTCTATCCTGGCGTAGAAGCCGAGATATTGGCAGAAACAACAGGCGCTATAGGCCTAGAGGCAGGCACGGCGAAACTTTCAGAATAAGGAAAAGTGCAATGTCACAGCAAGGCCGTAAAAAATCATTATTCCCTTCTATAACTA
>JAAERS010000351.1 GCA_024230095.1 Gammaproteobacteria bacterium
TAGTTATAGAAGGGAATAATGATTTTTTACGGCCTTGCTGTGACATTGCACTTTTCCTTATTCTGAAAGTTTCGCCGTGCCTGCCTCTAGGCCTATAGCGCCTGTTGTTTCTGCCAATATCTCGGCTTCTACGCCAGGATAAAAGTGAGACGTTCCCGCTGTTCGCGTGTAGTCTTCATTGCCTGATCCGACCGGTAGCGTTGCTGGTAGCGCTGTAGCTTTGACGCGCTGACCTAGCTTGCGCATCGTCTTTAGGCCTTCTTGCGCTGCTGCTATTAAGCCTTGTGTGATCTGGCCGTTGTAGTCGGGGCTGACTTCGATAGCCATGTTAGCTATAAGCCCGCGTAAAGCACCCACCGGTATAGTGACATCATCGCCTAAATTGTCCACTTCCGTGTAGCCTAAATTTATACAGTCGGCATCAATGCATAACATATAATTGTTCAATGCAAAGATAAAGTCTTGATACTCGTCCGGCTCTAATTCAGCTTCAGACGCTTGTACCAATA
>JAAERS010000352.1 GCA_024230095.1 Gammaproteobacteria bacterium
ATTCAAATTACATTTAGGAGGAACTATGGGCAATGGCAAACAATACATGCCATGGATTCATTATCAAGATACAGTCTATGCTATCGACCATATACTGCAACATAAGGAATTATCCGGTGAAGTAAACTTAGTCGCACCTCATATGGTGACAAACTATGAGTTTACCCGAACATTGGCGCAAGTTTTGAATCGTATAGCCGTGTTATCTTTACCCAAAAAGCTGCTGCTGTATATATTCGGTGAATCTGCTTGCCTGTTGCTCGACAGCCAACGACTCACTCCTTCCAAATTATTGAACAGTGGCTTCAAGTTTCACTTCCCCAACCTGTTAGTGGCAATAGGAGATCTCATAGCAAAGCCAGAAAATGTGACCTAGTGCACAACCTGATACACTCATACAATAATGATCAAGACGTTGATGCCTAGGGGCTACCCCACAACAGTGTCTTAACTATTATTTAGCAACAACAACTCAGCAAAGAACGGAAAAACCACAATGCCAAGTGTTTTGATCATAGCCCATGGAAGCAGAAGACAAGACTCCAATAACGAAATAAGTATGCTTGCTGACAAGGTAGCTACACATTTACCTCACCAACTGAGTAGCGTTCATATCGCATTTTTGGAATTTGCTAAACCCTCAATAACAGATGCGATCAATGAATGTTTTAATAATGGTATCGATGACTTATTGGTTTTACCCTATTTTTTATCGGCTGGTAACCATGTAACGAACGATATCCCAGAAACTATTGAAGCTCTTATACCTTCATGGCCAAACAAAAAATTGACATTGCTGCCACATATTGGTGCTCTTGAACAGATGGCAACACTGATAGCCAATGCATGCTTGCCATCAACAATGGAACACTCACCAAAAGGGACATGAATAATTCTATTTCAATTTGCTGGTTCCGTCAGGACCTGCGCCTTGCCGATAACCCAGCATTAACTAATGCCAGCCAGCATGACAATGTGTTGCCCATCTATATCATTGATGATATCAATGCTGGACAACATGCTTTGGGGGGGGCATGCCGCTACTGGCTGCATCATTCCCTTACCGCACTTGACCAATCATTAAAGGGCAAGCTGTCTATTCATCAAGGCAATGCCAAAGAAGTATTTGACGATATTTTGTCCCGATTTGATGTCCAAACTGTGTATTGGAATCGATGCTACCAGCCTTGGCAAATCGCCAGAGATACGGCCCTCAAACAACACTTGCAAGCGAAGGGCGTGTCAGTAATCAGCAGCAACGGCTCTTTACTTTGGGAGCCTTGGCAAATCAGCAAAAGCGATGGCACTCCATATAAGGTTTTTACCCCTTTTTATCGCAATGGCTGCTTAATGGCTGAGCCACCAAGAGCCCCACTGCCAACTCCTAAGCATGTGACATGCCTTGATGATGAACGAGGGGCCTTCCAGGTAAAAAATTCACAACTACTAACCAAAGGGCAGTGGCATAGAAAGCTCGAGCCACACTGGGATATTGGCGAAGAAGGCGCTTATACTCGTTTGCAACACTTTCTTAAAGAGGCGCTGCCGTTTTATAAAGATGGGCGCAACATCCCAGCCAAGCCCTATATTTCAAAGCTATCACCCCACCTACGATTTGGCGAACTGTCACCAAACCAAGTTTGGCATGCAGCGCAGCATATGGGCGACAACGAACATATCCAAATGTTTTGCAGTGAATTAGGCTGGAGGGAATTTTCCTATTCCTTACTCTATCATCATCCAAACCTACCAAACCAAAATTTAAACACCAAATTTGATGCATTCCCTTGGACCGAAAATATGCAATTATTGACAGCTTGGCAGAAAGGGCTAACTGGTATACCTATGGTTGATGCGGGTATGCGAGAACTTTGGCAAACGGGGTTCATGCATAACCGTGTGCGCATGATAGCCAGCTCCTTCTTAGTTAAAAACCTGCGCTTACATTGGCACCATGGAGAACGCTGGTTTTGGGATACGCTGGTAGATGCAGACTTGGCTAGCAATAGTGCCAGTTGGCAGTGGATAGCGGGTTGCGGCGCCGATGCCGCACCTTATTATCGTATTTTTAACCCTGTTATTCAGGGGCAAAAATTTGATGTTTCGGGTGACTATGTGCGCCAATTTATCCCTGAAATCGCAGCCTTGCCTAACAAATATCTTTTCTGCCCATGGCAAGCACCAGCACCGGTGCTTAAAGCTGCGGGTATCACATTAGGTAGCACCTATCCAAACCCTATAGTAGATCTAAAGCAATCACGAAACGCGGCCCTAGCCGCATTCCAACAATTATCCAATAAACACACCACCCAATAATAATTCCAACAGTCGCTGGGGTAATTGATACCACTATTTTACTAGCGCCAATATTGATCAATCAAAGCCACCCGGTAAAGCGCTAGCATTGGCGCCTCACTCAAGCACTGCGACTTTGAAGGACTCACAAAAATGCCCTTGAAGCTCAAAGATCAATTGTTTGAAATACTAAAAGTGGCTTAAGCCAACAACTGGCTGATGCTAGCGCAAATAGCCGCAAAGTTAGTCTTGGCTTGATCACTGGTATTACGCGCCCGCAAATAGCCATGCACTAAACCTTGCCCCAAAGCAAGATGATTAGTCACGGGCGTTCCTGCCATACTTAGGGCCTGCGCATAAATAGCACAGTCATCACACAATGGGTCTACTTCGGCGGGAAATAAATAGGTTGGGGGCAAGGCTGAAAAATCAGTGCAAGCCATGGCTACAAAGCCAGGGTCCGTCAAGGGCACTGGCGCACCATTAGTGCGCATGTACATATAATACTCCATATCCGCTACTGTCAGCATGGGGGCATTAGCATGCTTGGTCATGGAGGCCGTTGTCCAGTCTTTGGTTAGTGAAGGGTATATCAGCACTTGGCCTACAATGCCTTGGCCACAAACAGGCAAACGTTTGTTGGCCATACATGCGCTTATTGCCCCCCCCGCGCTATCTCCAGCCAGAACCACTTGATGGCCGCGGGCCAACAACTTATCCAACACGGCCAAACCATCATTCAGGTCTTGTGGATAATGGTATTCAGGAGCCAAACGATAGTCCACAGACACGACGTCCACCTGGCAACGATGAGCAATTTCAGCACACACATCATCATGACTATCTAGGCCCCCCAAGACAAAACCACCACCATGACAATAAAGTACCTGCTGCTGACTTGGCTGCGGGCCAATGGCGTAGGTGCGAACAGGAACTTGATGGCCATCTTCAACCGCTACCAACTCGTCATTCACCAACAGGTATGCCGGCCTTGATGTGCGGAATTCAGCACACAAATCATCATACCATTGACGCTGCTGTTTGACCGATGCAGCAACGGCATGCTCTGGATAGAAATCCAGTGTATAGTCAACAAAAGCTTGCACCTGGTCATCTAGCCCACTCATCAAACACCTCCTGCTGCCCCCTCGATATCCTGCCCAAGACTAAGCGGATTTATTCTTTCAAACCAAAGCACACCTTTGCCACGTGCCCTGAGACTTTAGACCGTGCCCCGAGCAACTCGCTCCTGCCAGTGTTTTTCAAACACGGTTTCACTGCCTTCTGTAGCAACCACACTAGCGCTTAGGTAGAAGAAACTCTGATCACAGGTCACATCCAATGCAACACAAGTTGCTAGCTCCCAATCCTGTCGTTGTTGCTGCGTATGCCAAGTACATTGGCTACGAGCAGAAAGAGGGTCATTAGGCATCACACTGTGTCGTTCTACGCAGGTTTGACCCAGCGTCAAATCATAGTCGACAAATCGTTCTTTGCCAAAATCATCTTCAATTAACGTGGTCACTTGTCCTGTTTCGGCATCGGTCAAGTTGGAGCGCTTTTGCTTAGCAGGACGCAAGCTCTCGACAGCCTCCACCTCTGGCACATAAGCGCTTCCTAAATCTCGCTGCATAACTTGGCTACCATCATGCAATGGCATCGTAAACTGAGATTCTTCTAACAATAGTTGTAACCGAGTGGACTTAGGACTAGGCCAAAGTAATGGAAAATAGGCATTACTGATGGCTATTCGAATCTTATGCCCAGCTGGGAATTGGTATCCCGTGTCATCCAGCTTAATATGCACACGCATGGGCTGTCCTGGAACAATGGCACTAGGCGCATCTAGGCCGTGGCGCAACGCCAGATTGAGAACACCATAGCTGACGCGCTTACTGCTCCCATCGGGCGCCACGTCACACAGACGTACAATTAGTTGCCCGCAATCCTGATCACTAGTAACACTTAATGTCAGTTCCGGTGCGCCCATCAAGTTAATGGCTTGATCGAGCTCCATACTGTCAAAGCACGCACTATAACTATCATCCAGTCGCTGATCCGTTGGAAAATCAGCGCCACACCAAATGACACAGTATTCCCCACCACCTGCCCCAGTTGTCTGTGGACTAGCAAGGGAAACCTGCTTTTTTTGATTTGTATCCATGGGGGTAGCGGACAGAACTCCAGATGCTTGCAAGTGCCAGGTCTGCGACTGGCTTTGCAATGGCCATTGCTGGCCTTCTAACCAGCTACCAGACCGCTCAGCGTAATAGGCTTGCGGCGGCACTGGATCCTGCAGATAGGCGGCAATAGGTGGCTCATCCATAATGCCGCTATCAATATCTTTAAGCCAGTAATCCCACCAACGCTTCGCTTCGCGCAAGAAGTCTATTTCCGGTTTAGGGGCCGCAAAATGTGGATATTTATGCGCCCAAGGACCAAT
>JAAERS010000353.1 GCA_024230095.1 Gammaproteobacteria bacterium
CCAATGCGGCCGGTCGCTTAATGGGCACGCTGCTATCGGGATGGGTATTTTTGCAAGGCGGCTAAGTAGCCTGCCTGTACTTGTAGAACGCTATGTTGCTAATGGCGACTTTAATATCGATTGGCTTGCCAAGTACTAAGACTCAAGCGTATTAATCAGTTGGCGTAACATGCCTTTCATCAATGCTTGTTGTTCGCTACTGTAATCGGCCAGCACTTCGCTTTCATGCCATTTAGCCTCATGCAAAAGGTCATTAACCAAATCACGGCCCAAAGCCGATATAAAAATCAGGATGGCCCTTTTATCCTGTTTGTCTTGGTGCCGCTCCAACAGACCCTCGGCCACCATGCGAGTAATTAATTTGGATAAGGTTGGCTGATTAAACAACACTCTCTGATTGAGCTGTTTCAAAGTCAAACCGTCCGCATCTGATAAGCTAGCAAGGATACGCCAATAGTTCACACTCACTCCTGCCGCCTTCACCTTAGCGTGAAATTGTTCACTAACCAGCTTACTAGAGCGGGCCAACAAGTAGGCTAGGTAGTCATCAACAAAAGGTTTGTTTGCATTCATGGGCATTGGCGATAGAAAGAGTCAGTCGTTAGCGGGCTGGTTGCTCATTTGACATCCAGGGCCACATAAATATATATTCCATTTCATATAATATAATAATATAACTACCTGCAGGAGTCACCCATGCTCAATGATCGCATTGAGAAACCTTGGCTTGATGCCTTTCAAAACACCTTCAACCTGTGTGGCTTGCAGCCCGGTGACAGTGTTGCGATCTTATCGGAAAGCCAGTCTCGAGAAATCAATCTGCAACTGGCAGAACTAGCCTTGCTGAACCTGGGCACGAAACCATTCCATGTGCGCATTCCTACGCCAGCCGGAACCGCTCCCGTGCCAGTACGCTCAACCGGCGCCTCCAAAGCACTTACCGGTCTGCAACCGGTTATTGACGCCTTAGGCCAAACTACCATGGTGATCGACTGCACGGTAGAAGGCCTATTACACGCGCCAGAGCTACCTACGTTATTAGCAGCAGGGACGCGTATTCTAATGGTCAGTAACGAGCACCCCGAGACCTTGGCCCGCCTGCAGCCCGATGTCCAGCTAACCCCAAAAGTTAAGGCCGCAGCAAAGTTATGTAAGCAAGCTAGCCAAATGCGGGTCACCTCAACGGCAGGGACCAACCTAACGATCGACATGAATGACGCCCCTACGGCTGGAGTATGGGGCTATACAGAGCGTCCTGGCACCTTGGCCCATTGGCCGGCTGGCGTCGTGGTTAGTTTTCCCAAACAAGGTTCCACCAATGGCACCTTAGTATTGGCACCAGGTGACATCAACCTCACCTTTAAACGTTATCTTCAGGATGCTGTTACCCTCACTATTGAAAATGATTATGTAACTCGTATAGAAGGTCGTGGCACTGACGCCGAACTAATGCGCCGTTATTGGGCCGCATGGGGTGATCAAGAAGCGTACGCTGTATCCCATGTTGGCTTTGGCATGAACCCCAAGGCCCGCTATGAGGCACTAACCATGTATGACCAACGCGACACTAATGGCACAGAATTGCGGGCTTTTGCTGGCAATTTCCTGTTTTCCACCGGCGCTAACGAATTCGCCGATCGTTATACCGAAGGCCATTTTGACCTTCCTGTATGCCATTGCGACATCTGGTTAGACGATTTGCTCATCATCAAACAAGGGCAGTTGCAAGGTGAATTAGCCTGATGTTATTTGTTCAACAATCCGGCACAGTAAAGCAACCTCCTTTACTTATGCTTCATGGTATAGGCGGCAATCATCAAGCCTTTGCCCCACAGCTAGATTGTCTAGGCCGCAGCGCCCGTTGCCTAGCATGGGATATGCCAGGCTATGGCCAGTCTATCAGCAACACCACTATGACTTGGGCCAATTTATGTGACGCTATCGTGACACTACTGGACCAACATCACATTGCTCAAATTAATCTTTTAGGTCACTCCTTAGGTGGCATGCTGGCACTGGAATTTGCTCAGCGCCACCCAGCGCGCACGCAAAGCTTAATTTTGTATGCCACCAGCCCCGCATTTGGCAATCAAGAGGGGAGTTTTCAAAGCCAATTTTTACATGCCCGTTTGAAGCCACTGGAACGAGGCGACAGCATGGGTGACATTGCCAACAAGGTGGTGCCTAGTCTGTTATATGATGCGCCATCAAGCTTGCGCGCTGAATTGGTCACGATGATGGCGCAGGTACCCCCTCAAACTTACGCCCAAGCACTTGCCTGTCTTACCCAGTTTGATCAACGCCCAAATTTGAGCAATATACAAGTCCCTACTACCGTTATTGCTGGCCAAAATGACCCTAATGCACCTGCCAAAATGATGGCCAAAATGGCTAAAAAAATGCCTAACGCCCAGTTTGTTTGCATACCCCAATGTGGTCATTTCGCCAACCTAGAACAGCCCCATACTTTTAACCAAATAATAGAACAACACTTGGCCAATCTTCCGCCAATGCCCCCACAAGGATAAGCTCATGAATACGCCTGACCAACCCATGTTTGCACCCAAAGCATGGAAATTAACGACACAGCAAGCTGAACTTACCGCCCTTGCAC
>JAAERS010000354.1 GCA_024230095.1 Gammaproteobacteria bacterium
ATGGGCGCATTGCCATTCCCTCAGGCATGCAGTCTCTATTGCGTATGCCGCAAGAAAATATGCACAATCTACTCAACAATTTGGGCATCCAGCGTTTGCTCAGTGACCATAATATTGTGCGCAATCTGCGCATGGTGAAATCTGAAGCGGAGATTGCCAAAGTACGCCATGCCTGCCAAATTGCCGCAGGCGCCTTTGAGCGCATGGCAGAAATTGCCCAAGTAGGGGTACCACAATCACAAATATTCCGTCAGTTTCAAATGTTGTGTCTTGATGAGGGTGCAGACTGGGTGCCGTATTTGGCAGGTGGTGTCGGCCAACTGGGTTATGACAACGTTATTTCACCCGCATCCGATGTGCCATTGCGCCCCGGGGATATTTTGATGCTAGATACAGGTTTGGTTTTTGATGGTTATTTTTGCGATTATGATCGTAACTACGCCATTGACCATGCCGCGACGGCTGTGCAAGATGCTTGGCATAAGCTCATGGACGCCACCCACGCCGGCATTGAAGCCGGTCGTCCAGGTGCCAAGGCGAGTGATGTTTTTCAGGCCATGGATAAGGTTCTAACTGGCGGCATGGGTATTGGTGACACAGGACGTTTGGGCCACGGGCTGGGCATGCAACTCACTGAACTCCCTTCCTTGATTGCCGCGGACCATACTCCCTTACAAGAAGGGATGATTTTGACTTTGGAGCCAAGTGTGGTTATTGAAAATGGTGGTGTTATTGTGCATGAAGACAATTATGTTGTGCGAAAAAATGGATTAGAACCGCTTAGCCCCTTACCGCCCAAAGACCTACCGGTACTCTAATGTGAGCCAGTTTTATGATTACCAACTGCATGACAGCTTAAACGGCCATGCCCGTATGGGTATGGTGGTATTGCAGACCGATGAGACCATTGAGCACGATTTTCAATGCCTGTTGCCACCTAACCTAGCCAGCATTTATGTAACTCGTGTGCCTAGCGCACCAGAGGTAACTAAGGAAACCTTAGCCGAAATGGCCAATGAGCTTCCTGCCGCCACGCGCTTATTACCCAATAGCTTTCCTTATCAAGCGGTAGGCTATGGCTGCACTTCTGGCACCTCGATTATTGGCGCCAAAAAAGTCGAACAACTAGTCCGTCAAGGCTGCTCCACGGACGCTGTTAGCAATCCCTTGACGGCACTTATTGCGGCTTGCCAACACCTGAACCTCAAACGTTTAGCGTTTTTGTCGCCCTACTTAGAAAGTGTTTCAGATCATTTACGTGCCCGAGTGCATGAAGCCAATATCAGCACACCACTATTTGGCACCTTCAATGAAGAAGTAGAAGCTAATGTGGCGCGTATCGATACTAAATCTATTATCGTGGCAGCAACAGAGTTAGGGCAACAAGCGGAGTGTGATGCGGTGTTTTTGTCCTGCACCAATTTACGCACTTTAGGGGTCATTGCTGAGATCGAGAAAGAGATCAACAAACCGGTTCTATCCAGCAACCAAGTACTGGCCTGGCATATGGCACAACTAGCTGGCCTCAAACTCAAGCATACTCAATATGGCCGTTTGTGGCAGTAAGCTTTAGAAACGATCACCCATGTAACTCACTTGATAGTCATTGAGCCGCAACCACTCTGGATCCGGCTCAATGCCCCAACCCGGTTTCTCAGACAATAACAATTCACCTTGTTCAATGCGAAAGCCTGGGCTAAACAATTGTCGCTGCCAAGGATAATAATCCAAACCTTCAATAGCAAACTCCAGATACTTTCCCGCATTAGGCATAGCTGCCATTAAATGCGCCGAGAAGAGGGTTACCAAAGAAAGGTTGGCACAATGCAGGGTAATCGGTAAATTGGCCTGCTGGGCCATTTTGGCCACTTCCAGTGTACGAGTTACGCCGCCCATATAACAGACGTCAGGTTGGACGATGTCCACCACACCGGTTTCAATCATGTGGCGCCATACACGCATATCATAGTCTTGCTCACCGCCACTGACATCAAGACTCAGAGCCTCTTTTACTTGGCGTGTCCAGTCCGGTTGCCAATAGGGGCATGGTTCCTCAAAATGAGAAACACCAAAGTCCTGCAGCATGTGCCCCACTTCAATGGCCTTAGTGGGTGTATAAGCACTGTTAGCATCCACGAGTAAGTTAACGTCATCACCCAATACCTTGCGTACCTGAGAGACGATAGCCTGAGTACGCCCTGGCCATTGATCTTCATCATGTCCGCATTCTCGACCAATACGAAACTTAAAAGAATGGTAGCCGTGCTCTTCTTTTAGAGCCAACAAACGGTCAGCTTCTGCTTCTGCAGAAATATCCCGACGCATACTAGAAGCGTATACCGGCACACGACTGTTATCGCCACCCAAAAGTTGATGCACACTCAATCCCGCGCGCTTGCCATGAATATCCCACAAGGCCGTATCCAGACCTGACAGGGCGCGCATCAAGTAGGTGCCTGGAAATTTATGTTCACGTTCCAGTACTTCTCGATTGAGGTCTTTTATATCCTGAGCCGACCAACCCAAAACGTGCGGGGCCACTTGTTTATGCACAACTTGGGCACTAATGTCAGCGTTATAGGTACAAGTCTGACCCCAGCCTTCATCACCCTCATCGCTACATACACGCACAAAGCCCATGTATTCATTGGTAAAGGTCTCAATACTGATAATTTTCATACTTGCCCCTCTTCTGCAGCAAGGATCATGGCCGCGGCCTTTTCACCAATCATCATGCAAGCCGCACTGGTATTACCACAAATAAGTTGTGGAAAAATACTAGCATCGACAATACGCAACCCATCAAGACCATGCACCTTGAGCTGGTGGTCCACCACATTATGTTCCGTATCTGGGCCCATACGACAAGTACTAGTAGGGTGAAATACAGTCCATGCGTAAGAACGAATATCATCAATTAACTGAGCATCTGTTTGGCATTCAGGGCCAGGCCGGAGCTCCTTGGCGATAACTTTTGCAAAACTTGGCATTGCGGCCATTTTGCGTAAAAACTTTACTCCCTCCAGCAAATCTTGCACATCGTCTTCATGACTTAGATAGTTAGGTTCTATATGTGGTGCTTGCAAAGGGTTATTGCTGGTAATAGTGATCTGTCCACGAGACTTGGGCCGACAGTTCGACAAACCCAGTAAGAAGGCAGGAAACGGATCAGGGTTCAACAAGGGGCGCTTACCAACAGGGGCTCGAGTATAGCTCACAGGAGAAAAATACAGCTGTATATTAGGATAATTCAGCTTATCACGGGTCTTCATGAAACCGCCGGCCTGATTGACACTCAAGCTCAGTGGCCCTTTGCGGGTTAATAGGTAAACCAAACCTTGCCACAACTTGCCATACCAGGGCCGTAACTGCTGATTAAGAGTGGACACATGACTGGTGTACAAATAATCCATGCCTAGGTGGTCCTGCAGATTTTGTCCTACGGCTGGGCTATGGTGAAGCAGTGTCACCCCAGCCTGATCTAGTACTTTTTTTGGGCCAATGCCCGAATGCATCAAAATTTGAGGACTATTGACGCTGCCGGCGCTAAGCAATACTTCGCGTTGGGCATGTACCTTTGTAACCTGGCCTTTGCGACTATACTCTACTCCGGTTACCCGCTTACCATCCATCAGCAAGCGCGTGACATGGGCATGTTTGATGACAGTGAGGTTGCTACGTGAACGGGCTCGCCACAGGTAGGCACGAGCCGCTGACATGCGCTGGCCCTTGTGGGTTGTCAACTGGTAAAAGCCAATGCCTTCTTGATTACCAGCATTCATATCAGGATTAAATTCTAGGCCCATTTCCTGACCAGCAGAAACAAAATTATCGCACAAAGGATGCAGTTCATGGGAGGGATTACTGACCTTTAAGGGACCATTCGCACCGCGGTATGGGCTCTCTCCACCTTGCCAGGACTCCATTTGTTTGAAGTATGGTAATACCTCCTCGTAAGACCAGCCAGGATTGCCCTCAGCGGCCCAATCATCAAAATCCTGCTTATTACCACGTACAAAAACCATGGCATTAATCGAGCTAGACCCTCCCAATACCTTACCTCGAGGCCAATAACTGAGCCGTCCTTGGGTGCCTTCACTAGGCTGCGCGGTATACATCCAGTTAACCGCTTTTTGGTAATAAGTTTTGCCATAACCAATCGGCATTTGCACATAAAAACGCTTGTCGCTGCCACCGGCCTCTAACAAGAGCACTTGATAGCGCCCACAGGCACTAAGCCTATCCGCTAACACACACCCAGCTGATCCAGCACCAATGATAATGAAATCATACATACAGCAATACCTCATGGTACCTGCTCGAAAATAGGCATAGTAGGCAGATTTACTTGTGAAGACAATGTCTATCAACCAATCGTTGCAACAAAGGCGCAAAATGCGCAAAAGTAGGGGTTTGCATGTCGGCTTTTTTGCCTGCTTCATCCAAATACCGGACTTGAAGAATTTCTTCCAGATAGGGGTTTTGGGCAAACTCAGCCACTTCTAGCTCATTCATAGGGCCACCTTGCAAATTCAACGAATGCACAGACGCCGGTGATAAACGCTTAAAATAGGCCGCTTTGGTGGCACATAAATAGCGCTTAGCTGCCACGTGATGGTAGACACTGGCAGTGACTTCGGGGGGGAAAAACGGCGCTAACATCTGGGCTCCCGATATTTCATGATAGCGATCTTGCGTATCGCCCATGGTAAAGGTGCCAAATTCACCAATAAAGTGTCCTATATCATGCAGTAATACGGCGGCAATAACAGCGTCACTCTTGTTATTTTGTTCTGCAATACTTGCCCCCTGCAACATATGCTCAGCCATTGTTACGGGTTCACCAAGGTATTCCTCACCGCCCCGGCGGGCAAAAATATCACCGATAAATTCAACAATATTGCTGGGTTTTAAAGTAGGCTTTACATTGCTCATGAATTAACCCTCTTCACGTTGGGCGGCATTCACCTTCGACCAAAGTGCATCCTTATCAGTATAACAGCCCTGTAACCAGCGCGAACCAGAACCGGAAAACGCCTTGCGAGCATGCAGTACTCGCGTATTGTCAAACAGGAAGCATTCTCCAGGCTCAAGCCTGAAAAACACCTCCATTGCACTATCATCCAGAATTTCGCCAAAATGTCGGTAAGCCTCATAATAATCAGCCATGTGCTCAAATGGCACGTCTGTAATGGCGGCTGCAGAGCGGTTATTAAAACGAACACCGATGATTTCTCCATCAGGTGCCAGTTCAATCATGGGCCGGCGTGATTGCAAGCAAACGCCTTTTTCACCAGCAAACTCGAAGCGTGCACAATAACGGCTTAACAAATTAAATGCCGCAGGAGATTCGTCACGTAAGCGCTGCGCCGCATAATAACCATCCACCACCATATTTTCTCCGCCGGGAGCTGAACTTTGCAAGCAATAAAGTAATTGCATGGTTGGCACTGGGTCACGGTAAGGGTTGTCTGTATGCGCTTGAATTGCCGCTCCCGTATATGCGAGGTTCACCGGGTTATCTTCTACTCGTACCTCAAAATGTGTGCCATAGTTGGTTTCTCGTACATAACCAAACAGATCCACCACATCATACAAGGCACCATCACGGATTGGGCCGTTGGTAAGCTTACCGAAGCCAAATTCGGCCACCTTCCTCAGCCAAGCGTCACGGGCCTTGTTGTCCCCTTGCAAGCGGCTAAAATCAGCCTCTGGCAAGTCAGTCATGAGCTGGCTATCCCACAGTGTTATCTGCTCCCTTAGCCAACCCGGTTGTCGCTCTTGGGGCTGATCATAAGCGTGATCTAACAACCATGATGTAAGATAGTTCACGGATTTGTCTTCCGGCATAAAATGCAGCTGTACAAGGTCCTCACTAAGCAGCTTGGCAGCCACCACATGGGTGTCTCTTGGGATATCGCGTAAAGCCAACAACCGCTGGCCATTATCAGCATCTCGAGTGGCCCTATCCCAAGCATTGTCTCTTAGCCAAATGGCGTGAAAACGATGGATTTGTGTTGCCGTTTGCAGGTGCATTACCTGACCTTGATCTGTAATTCTAATCTGCATAATCCTGTTCCTATATCTTGCGCCCTATAACATGAGTATATTTGAAGTTTGATCAGCGTACGGCTATTATTTTTAGGCCTTGGCTAGTGATTATAATTATGGGCTGGATCATGCCCGTCAAACAGAGTAAGGTAGAGCGCCCAATTTTCGATACCAGATGCTATGCAATCCCTACAAGATCACCCATTTTCTCAACTAACTCCAGATATCATTATGGATGCTGTTGAGAGCCAAGGACTGCTCAGCGATGGCCGCTTTATAGCCTTGAACAGTTATGAGAACCGGGTGTATCAAGTGGGTATTGACCAAGAAACCCCTATCATTGCCAAGTTTTACCGCCCAGAACGCTGGAGTGATGCCCAAATTCTGGAGGATCATGAATTCAGTTGGCAATTATCAGATAAAGAGCTTCCCGTGGTTCCTCCTTGGCGTAACTCGCAGGGTGAAACCCTTTTTGAGTATAATGATTTTCGTTTTGCCTTATACGAGCGTAAAGGGGGTCATGCCCCTGAATTGAGTAATCTGGACCATTTATACGTTCTTGGTCGCCTACTCGGTCGGATACATAGCGTTGGTGCCATACAAGCCTTCCAGCAGCGCCCCACTCTAGACCTAGAAAGCTTTGGTTGGGCTTCCTTTAAGCTGGTTTGTGAGCATATTCCAGCCAGCTTACACACGGCTTATAGCAGCCTGGGCAGGGATATTTTGGATTTGATGCGGTACAAGCTCGACAGCTACGGCCATGTTGATCTAATTCGGGTCCATGGTGACTGCCACACAGGCAACATACTTTGGCGTGATGATCATGCGCATTTTGTTGATTTAGATGATACACGCATGGCACCAGCTATTCAGGACCTTTGGATGCTGTTATCGGGTGACCAAAATGAACAAAAAAGACAACTGCAAGAATTACTAGAAGGTTATAATGAGTTTTATGATTTTGACTTGCGCCAACTACAGCTTATTGAAATCTACCGCACCTTACGTATCATGCAGCATGTTGCTTGGATAGCCAAACGCTGGTCGGACCCGGCCTTTCCCATCGCTTTTTCTTGGTTTAATAGCGAGCGCTTCTGGAGTGAGCACATTCTCACTTTGCGAGAGCAATTTGCCGCCCTGCATGAACCGAGCCTCACGATCTACCCCTAGTCAGAATCACTCATACTAAGTCTGTTGTTTTAATGAACACACTGATAGCACACTTAATTCGTCATTGCCCAAACACGAGGCACAAAAAAACCAGCCCAGGGGCTGGTTTTTTAAAACGCTCAGACTATTGCTGATGTTGGCTTGGTATTGTTACCAGCCAGTGACTTCTTGTAGAGCCACACCTATGTCAGCTAAAGAACGTACGGTTTTAACACCAGCATCACTTAGGGCAGCAAACTTTTCATCAGCTGTACCTTTACCACCAGAAATGATGGCACCAGCGTGACCCATACGCTTACCTGGAGGTGCTGTTACACCGGCAATGTAAGATACCACAGGCTTAGTAACGTTAGCCTTGATAAAGGCTGCTGCTTCTTCTTCAGCCGTGCCGCCGATTTCGCCAATCATAACGATCGCCTCAGTCTTTGGGTCGGCCTGGAACATAGCAAGAATATCAATGAAGTTAGAGCCAGGTATCGGATCACCACCAATACCAACACAAGTGGACTGGCCGTAGCCAGCGTCAGTAGTTTGCTTAACGGCTTCATAGGTCAAAGTACCAGAACGAGAAACAATGCCTACCTTACCTGGCAAGTGAATATGACCTGGCATGATACCAATCTTACACTCTCCAGGCGTGATCACACCTGGGCAGTTAGGACCGATCAAACGCACACCTAACTGGTCACACTTAACCTTACACTCAAGCATATCCAAAGTAGGTATACCTTCGGTTATGGCTACAATCAATTTGATACCTGCATTAGCGGCTTCCAAAATGGAATCCTTGCAGAAAGGTGCCGGAACATAGATCACAGAAGCTTCAGCGCCTGTGATTTCTACCGCTTCGGCAACCGTATTAAAGACCGGCAAACCTAGGTGCTCAGAACCACCTTTACCCGGTGTAACACCACCCACCATCTGCGTACCGTAAGCAATGGCTTGCTCAGAATGGAAAGTACCCTGACCACCGGTAAAACCTTGACAGATTACTTTGGTGTTTTTATCGATTAAGATACTCATGCGTCACCTCCTGCAGCAGCAACCACGCTTTGTGCAGCATGTGTCAGGCTAGTTGCAGCAATTATGTCCAAACCACTTTCTGCCAAAATTTTGCTACCCAGATCAGCGTTTGTGCCTTCTAAACGAACGACAACAGGCACTTCAACGCCCACTTCTTTAACAGCAGCAATAATGCCTTCAGCAATCAGGTCACAACGAACAATACCGCCAAAGATGTTGACTAGAATGGCTTGCACTCGGTCATCAGAGAGAATGATCTTAAATGCTTCGGCAACACGCTCTTTGGTTGCACCGCCGCCTACGTCTAAGAAGTTGGCAGGAAAACCACCATGCAAAGCTACAATGTCCATGGTACCCATGGCCAAACCAGCACCGTTAACCAAACAACCAATAGTGCCATCTAGGGCAACGTAGTTAAGTTCCCAAGCAGCAGCTTCAGCTTCACGCGGATCATCTTGAGATGGATCATGCATGGCTTGAATGTCTTTGTGGCGATACACAGCGTTGGAATCAATAACCACCTTGGCGTCTAGGCAATGCAGGTTGCCTTGCTCGGTAATAACTAAAGGATTGATTTCCAATAACGCCAAATCCTTGTCAGCAAATAGCTGCGCCAGTCCCAAGAAAATTTTGGTGAACTGTTTGATTTGGTCACCTTGAAGGCCCAATTTGAACGCCAAGTCACGAGCTTGATAAGGCTGGGCGCCTGTCAAAGGATCGATTTCGGCCTTCAGAATTTTTTCTGGCGTTTCTTCCGCTACCTTTTCAATTTCAACCCCACCCTCGGTGGAAGCCATGAAAACAATACGACGGCTGGAACGGTCAACAACTGCACCCAGATATAGCTCTTGGTCAATATCCGTGCAGGTTTCCAGATAAATTTTAGAAACAGGCTGGCCACTGGCGTCTGTTTGGTAGGTTACCATACGGTTACCCAACCACTTTTCGGCGAATGCAGCAGCTTCTTGTTTGGAAGAAATCAGTTCAACACCACCAGCCTTACCACGGCCACCGGCGTGAACCTGTGCTTTAACAACCCAACGGTTGCCAGGGATCTTATCTAGGGCCGCCATGGCTTCTTCGGCGGAATCAACGGCAATACCCTGTGAAACAGGTAGACCGTACTGGGCAAACAGTTGCTTGCCTTGATACTCATGCAGATTCATTAAAATGCCTGTATACGATTGATCATTAATAAAAGCCAGCTTACACCAGCGGTTAGTCACCTACAGCCAATTAAGGCGAGGTCAATTGCGGGAGTACAAGGCTCCCGCATTATTATGTCTATAAGTTGTGGCCAAAGTGGTGATTTTTAAGCTAAATACCCATGCTCTTAATAGCAACATTGAGCAAAGGTGCCAAAACATCAGCCGACTTACCGCAACCTATTTGCGCTTCTTGCGATTAGCAATATGTATCGCATGTCCATCAGCAGCCAAAGCTGCTTCATGCAGTGCTTCACTCAAGGTAGGGTGGGCAAACACAGTAAGGGCAAGATCTTCAGAGCTAGAACCAAACTCCATGGCAATGACCACTTGCGCGATCATTTCGGATGCTTGCGGGCCAATAATATGGCAACCCAAGACACGATCTGTTTGTGCATCGGCAATAAGTTTGACAAATCCATCCGTTTCGTTAGCAGCCATCGCTCGGCCACTGGCAGCAAAGGGGAATTTACCTACCTTCAGCTCCACACCTTCAGCCTTCAATTCCTGTTCAGTCCGCCCTACCCAAGCCATTTCTGGGTGGGTATAGATGACCGAAGGAATGCAGTCATAATTCATTTGTGCTTTGTGGCCAGCAATAATATCTGCCACCATGATACCTTCTTCTGAAGCCTTGTGTGCCAACATAGGGCCACGCACGATATCACCAATCGCATAAACCCCAGGAGCGTCGGTAACACACTGTTCGTTAACGTGAATAAAGCCACGCTCATCCATCTGAACACCGCAATCTTCAGCTAGCAGACCATCGGTATAAGGTTTGCGGCCTACGGCAACAATGAGCTTGTCAAAAGTCTGTTTAGACTCTTCGCCAGCCGCATTCTTAGAGGTCACCTCGACTTCTTGACCATTCACTTTGGTACCACTGACCAGGGTACCCAAACGAATATCCAAGCCCTGTTTCTTCAGCAGTTTACTGCCCTCTTTAGCCAAATCTTTATCGGCCATACCTAAAAAGCTATCCAAAGCTTCATACACAACCACTTCACTACCAAGTCGCTGCCATAGGGTACCCATTTCTAAGCCGATAACACCAGCTCCAATGATACCTAAACGCTTGGGTGTCTCTGTTATATTAAGAGCACCTACGTTGTCTAGAATAACGTTATCAGTAAGGGGCGCTGGCGGAATATTGACAGGCACAGAACCAGACGCCAGAATTACGCTTTTAGCCTTGATCTCACTCACACTGCCATCTTGAGCTGTCACCGATATATGACGTTCTTTGAGCAATTTTCCTTTGCCCTGCAGCAAGGTAACCCCATTGGCTTTAAACAGCCCAGCTACGCCCATGGTAAGCTGCTTAACAATTTTTTCCTTACGCTCAATCATGGCTGGGACATTCATCGTCACCTCGCCCGTGGCAATGCCATGGACGGAAAAATCGGTCTTAGCTTCATGGTACTTGTGGGTGGAATCTAGCAAAGCTTTAGACGGGATACAGCCAACATTCAAGCAGGTACCGCCTAGAACAGTGGCTCCCTTATCATTGGTCCATTTTTCCACACAAGCTGTGTTCAAACCCAATTGTGCAGCACGAATGGCAGCAACATAACCACCTGGACCACCGCCAATTACGACAACGTCAAATTCTTGTGACATAGTTTTATCTCTTACATAAGAGTGTCCTGGATCACAGGACACTGGTTATACTGGTTAGAATTTTGATTAAATTTCTAACAAAATGCGGGCTGGATCTTCCAGTAATTCCTTTATGGTAACAAGGAATTGAACCGCTTCTTTGCCGTCGATCATACGATGATCATATGACAAAGCTAAATACATCATGGGGCGCACCACCACCTCACCATTTTCGGCAATGGGCCGCTCTTGGATTTTATGCATTCCCAAAATAGCCGTCTGAGGCTGATTTAAGATAGGTGTAGACATCAAGGAGCCAAATACACCACCATTGGTAATGGTAAAAGTGCCGCCTTGCATGTGATCCATAGTGAGCTTACCATCCCGACCTAAAGTCGCCAATTCAGCGATGCCACGTTCGACATCTGCCAAGCTCATACCATCCGTATCACGCAGGACAGGCACTACCAAACCTCGCTCAGTAGAAACTGCTACGGATATATCTTGATAACCGTGGTACACAATGTCGTTACCATCTAAAGAGGCATTGACCGCAGGAAAACGCTTCAAAGCTTCAGTAGCCGCCTTTACAAAGAAAGACATGAAACCCAGTTTAGTGCCGTTATGGGATTTCTGGAACTGGTCCTTATATTGCTTGCGCAGCGCCATCACTGGCGCCATATTCACTTCATTGTATGTCGTCAACATCGCCGTGTCGTTGGTCGCCGCCACCAAACGCTTGGCAATGGTGGTGCGCAAACGGCTCATAGGTACACGGCGCTCTGGACGTTCACCACTGGTAACAACAGGAGCCACTTCCGCTGCCACGGTAGGCGCAGCGACTTTTGAAGATGCATTCTTAACATGCTTTAAAACGTCTTCTTTGAGGATGCGACCGCCCTTGCCAGTGCCTGTGACCTGACTAGCGCTCAAATTGTGCTCATCCAGCATTTTACGTACTGCCGGACCACTCACTTCAGTGGCCTCAGTCGACACTTCCGAAGCTTCTTTGGCGGGCGCTGCGCTCACTTCACCAGCACTGAAAGTGGCAATGATTTCGTCACTCAGTACGGTATCACCCTCACCTTTCATGATTTCAACTAGCGTGCCATCGGCAGGTGCTACCACTTCCATGACTACCTTGTCGGTTTCAATATCGACAATCAATTCGTCACGAGTGCAAGCCTCGCCTGGTTGTTTATGCCATGTAGCCACGGTACCGTCGGCTACGGATTCAGGAAAGGATGGTGCTTTTATTTCCAAGGTCATAACTGTCTCTTTTGCATTAGTGCTCGTTATGGGTTTATCAAACCGAATTCTTTAATTAGCTAATGGCTCTAGGCCTAAGGCCTGAGCAACTAAACTACGCTGTTCTTCCAAGTGCAGTGACATATAACCCGAAGCCGGTGCTGCCGAAGCTGCTCGTGAAGCCACGCCCAACTCTAAGGAAGCATCCTTGGCTTGTATCACTTTACGCATATGATGCTGGCTACAGTACCAAGCGCCCTGATTCAATGGCTCTTCCTGACACCATACAACCGACTCTAATTCAGTGTAAGTAGCCAAGATCGTTGCCAAGTTATCTTCAGGGAATGGGTACAATTGCTCGATACGAACAAGAGCCACATCATTTTTACTTTCTGCACGCTGCGTTTCTAATAGGTCATAATAGACCTTGCCACTTGCCAAAACGACACGTTTAATAGCCGCCTTATCGGTGACTTGGGTATCGTCGATCACTGTTTGGAAATGTCCCTCGGCCAATTCAGTGACATCGGACACGGCCAACTTGTGACGCAACAAACTCTTAGGCGACATGACCACTAATGGCTTACGCATTGGGCGAATCACCTGGCGGCGCAGCATATGAAATACCTGTGCAGGTGTCGACGGCACAACTACCTGTATATTGTGTTCAGCACACAATTGCAGATACCGCTCCAGACGCGCTGAGGAGTGCTCTGGACCCTGACCTTCGTAACCATGGGGCAACAACATGGTGAGACCACACATACGCGCCCACTTATGCTCGCCACTAGTAATGAACTGATCGATCACGACCTGAGCACCGTTAGCAAAATCACCAAACTGGGCTTCCCAAATAACCAACCCTTTTGGATTCGTGGCGGCATAACCATATTCAAAAGCCAATACCGCTTCTTCGGACAAGTAGGAGTCAAAAATAGTAAATTCAGGCTGATCTTCAGCTAGGTTTTTCAAAGGCACATAAGCGCCCTGACCTTTTTGATCATGCAATACAGCATGGCGGTGAGAGAAGGTACCACGACCGACATCCTGGCCCGTCAAGCGAATGGGGTAACCCTCTTCCAGCAAGGTCGCGTAAGCCATGATTTCGGCAAAACCCCAGTTACACTGGGCGGCGCCGGCCGCCATTAACTTGCGGTCATCAATTATTTTCTTCACCTGGCGCTGAACCACATGGCCTTCAGGTACCTGAGCCAAACGCTGACCAAGATCGCGAATCATAGCGGCATCAACACGGGTATCACCAGCTGTGGTCCAGTGATGATTTAAGTACGGTTTCCAATCAACAAAGGTACTGGAGTCTGGTCTAGAGATCAATGATTTGGCCACATGGCGACCATTGTCTAAAGCATCACGATAATCGTCTTGATAAGCCTTGGCTTCACCATTGCTTAGCACACCTTGCTTGATCAAGCGCTCTGAATACAAAGCTGGTACGGCTTTTTGGGCCTTGATGGCCGTGTACATCAAGGGTTGCGTACCTGATGGTTCATCTGCTTCATTATGGCCACGACGGCGATAACAAACCAAATCAATGACCACGTCACGCTTATACTCGTTGCGATAATCTAGTGCCAATTCAGAAATAAAAGCAACGGCATCTGGATCATCGCCATTAACATGAAAAATGGGCGCGTCGATAAATTTGGCAACGTCGGTACAGTACTCTGTTGAACGAGCATCATCTTTATGACTGGTAGTAAAACCAACTTGGTTATTTATGACGATATGAACGGTACCGCCCGTTTTATAGGCGCGAGTCTGAGACATCTGAAAGGTCTCCATAACTACACCTTGGCCAGCAAATGCGGCATCACCATGGATACAGACAGGTAGTACAGTAGAGCCACTAGCATCACCACGTCGATCTTGACGAGCTCGTACGGAGCCCTCTACAACGGGATTGGCAATCTCCAAGTGAGAAGGGTTAAAGGCCAGAGCCATGTGCACTTCACCACCAGGCGTATTTACATTAGTGGAAAAGCCTTGGTGATACTTAACATCACCCGAGGTATTCAGAGGGCG
>JAAERS010000355.1 GCA_024230095.1 Gammaproteobacteria bacterium
AGCCACCATTGCGGCCGCGGTAAAGCGCCAAATTAAGTCATCCGAGTAATGCCAAGCCAATTCCGAAATCAAGCCGGTCATATTGCCATTTAAGGCACCTACCAGATTCACATTCCAGCTATATTCATCACTAGCGAAGCTATCACTGACACCAATACCATAGCGACTAGTCAACTGGCCTGTGGCCAGTAAAGCTACCTGCATGGTGGCCGGATTAAACGTGACAGTTTGGTAATTGCTATTGTGATTCGGCAGGTAGTTGCTGGTTAGACTTAAATTCCACTGCCTGTCACCATCATTTATTTCAGCGCCCAATGCCACATCCAAACGATCCACTTTGGTCAGGCTACTACCCACTTGCTGACCTAACCCTTGCTTCCATGCCACATCCAGCTTAAACAGATCATCGCCTTGAGCCTGATTAAAACTAAAACCCAATAGGTCATACTCAAAAGCCTTAACCATTAGATCAACACCGGACAAGCCTACAGTGGGTGCATTTTGTAGGAACTGCCCCATATAAACCGCCCAATCAGAACCACTACCGGTCACTTTATAACGCAAGCCCCACTCCCTAGGTGTCTCTTCGCTCACTACTATGCCGGACATGGCAGAAACGTCAGGCTGTACATTAGCAAAAATGCTCACTTCACGGTCAGCCATATAATGATTGTAACCAACTAACCATTGTGGCTTAAAACCCCGATTTACATCTGTCAGTCCTGGTGCTGGGTTAACTACATCCAAAACACCCGCACCTTCTACTTCTCCCCAACTATTTAGGTAACGCCCCAGTTTAATAGCACCTTGCTCAGTACTTAATTGCAAAGTGGTACTGTAAATCTGTGTATCCAGCTCCCCGGTAAGCCAATCTTGTGAAGCTATCAAGTCCACGTCAGCGAAGCCAGATAGACCAAGGGTTGTTTCCGCCTCGAAGTGGAAATCCGCATAATGATTGGCTGGTTTAGGTGTTGATTTAGGATCATAGATCAAACCATATGCAGTCCATATTTGATAAGGTGACCGCTCCAGTAAAGCATCCGTATCTTCATTGGTAAAGGCGGTTTCCTCAAAAGTCGCATCATCAAACTCAGCGTCATCAAAGCCATCATCTGACAATAAGTCTTCAGCATTAGCTGGCAGTGCTGACAGGCAAGCCAATACCAAGACAAAAGGTAAAGCAGTTACAGACTTCATTATTAGGGCACCTATTCCGCCTGCGTGCGCAGTATACTTAAATGGGCCTCACGAAAGGCTGTATCGGTTAATGCACGCTGGGTTAAAAACCCCTCATCGATCTCCACACCAAAAGTAATCGCTTCAATTTTCATGTTCGTTAAACGCTGCGCCACTAAATTAAACATAGTGAGGCTGCGGGTTACCCAGATACCATTGATCTTTTCCAGCTTACCCACCTGCATGCGTTTGGTGAGGTTGCCTTGCTTATCATACAACTGCAGTTTTAAAGCCAGAAAGCGCTCAGCATCAACCCATACTTGCGACTTGCTATAGCGGGTTTTTTTCGCCCGTGCTGGAGTCGCTTTAGATTCAATAACGTAAACTGGCCGCCCCTTATAATCGCCCTCTTCTAAAATGCGGTAGGTATAGTCGTCCAGCTTACCAGTTTCCATATCTTCGGTAGTTAGCTCAGACCCAAACAGACTGGTGGGCTCACTGTCCTCATCGGAGCCTGCAGCAATACGTTTAACTTTGCCTAGGGCTGACAAATACAACCAGGTTTCATTATCCTTATCGGTTGCATCATAGCTCCAGGACAACATACCAATGCCCTTCTCGCTAGCCGGCTTTAATACAATAGCTATGGATTTGCTGTCCTTGTTATCGGGTCCGGTATTAATCTGCGCCGATTCAAGCAACTTTACACGTGGCTTTTCTACACACTTTAATTTACCGTTTTTAATTCCGTATTTGCAAGTAGTCAGCTTCATACGATTAAATGCCGATTCAGATGAAGCACGGCGCGTATCATCCATTTGTTGAACTATTTCACGAGCATTCAGTTCGGCCGCTTGGATACCACTAGCAAATGTCGACAAAGCCAAGCTGGCCACCACCAGCAATAGCCTAGCAGGTTGTTGAAGGCGCATTATTCAACTCCTTTAAAATCAAGATTATCTTGTACATCTTTTTGCCCAAAACGAGGTTTGAACCACATAATCAAGGCTGGGAAAAATAGCAAATCACACAATAAGGCGACAAAAATAGCCAATGACCCAAACATGCCCACTTTGGCCAAGCCCAAGTAATCACTAAAACTCAACATGAAGAATCCACAGCCTAAGATCAAACTGGTAAAAGTCACCGCTTGGCCTACCTCTTTGATAGTACTAATTAAGGCAATCTTCATGTCATTAAATTTAGCCAATGCCATTCGGTAATGGGTGATAAAGTGAATGGTATCATCGACAGCAATGCCTATGATCAAAGGCGCTATCATCAGTGTATCCCCATCCAGAGGAATGCCCAATAACCCCATCAGACCAAACGTTAAGGTCGCAGGAATCAGGTTAGGCACGATGGCCAACAGCCCGGCTTGTACCGAACCCAATGTGAGCACCATAAGAGCAGAAATTATTAGCACGGCTAGTGTCAGACTCTGGAACTGGCTGCGACTTAGATCATCCATCAAACGCATCATCATGGCCAAGGTCCCCGTGGCATGCACATCCATTTCAGGGTAACGCGCCTGCAAGGGCGCAAAGGCCTCAGTAATATCCGCCTGCAAGGCCGCAAAGAAGTCAGCATAGTCACTGGAACCGGCATTGAGTAAGGTAAAATTGATATGACTAGCCGAGTAGTCGTCATTTACTAAGGCACGACGCGCCTCTGGGTTTGCACTATTAAACAAATACAGCAACTGCGCCACGGCAATTTCAGAATCTGGAATAGTGCGGTATTGGTCACTACCATCTTGCATCACAGCATGGGTTTCTTTTACCAAGTCAGCCAATGAGTTACTGGTTACTACAAATTCTGAGTACCTATTTTCTACATGCTCTTGCAGGCGTTCCATGGTCTTTAGGACTTGTGGGTCGTTAAGGGCGTCCGAAGTCCCCATATCAACCATGATTTCTACCACGCCCGTGCCCGACATATTGCCATCCACCACCTCATATGCTGTGCGTAGGGTTGTGCCTTCACGATAGAGCTCAGCAAAATTGGAGTCGATTTTTACCTGAAAAGCCCCATATAGACACAAGGCAAAAGTACTAATAAATATACCATTGACCAAATGCCTATGTTTCTGCACAAAAGCGGGAATGGCATCCAACATGGGCTGTAACCAATGACGTTTGGTGGCATCAGCTTCGCTTTCACCCTTTTTAACTTTTACCCTCGGGTGCCATAAATCCAATAAAACAGGCAATAAAACCACCGTATATATGAAGGCTATCAACACACCGGCAGCTGACGTAAGGCCAAAAATAACAAACTGGGTCATGCCTGTTGCGGCTAATGCTGACATACCGGCCATAGTGGTAATGGTGGTCAACAAGATGGGCAAACCAGTTTGACCATAGGCTTCGGTTAAGGCCTGCTCATGCCCCAACCCTTTACGCAGAAAGTACTGATAACTGCTCATAACATGCACACAGTCAGCAACCCCAACGGCAACGATCAACATGACCGTCAGACTGATGAGCTGACTAGTAGCAATACCTAGCCAAGATAC
>JAAERS010000356.1 GCA_024230095.1 Gammaproteobacteria bacterium
CTCGCTGAGGAAGAGGAAGCTAAGTAGGTCACAGAGGAATCGAACCCCTCAACAACGGCTTAGAAGGCCATGTGCCACATTCCATTGGGCAACCCATAAGAGCGGCGAAAGAGCTTACTACTGTGCTACGCATGGTTAGCGTGCCTCTCCTTGCCACTATATAGAGTATACACCCAAACCCGCTGGAGTCAACCAACTAACTGAAAAATTCCCAAAATAGCTGCCTTGCGACAAGTGTGCAGGATGCCCAGTTGCGGGAGCAACAAGCCCGATTAGGGCTTATAATATTGCTGGGAGATTAGTTTTGCAACAGTGAGTTGAGGCAGGGAAAAGGAGCATAGGATGTAAAGTGCTTTTAATCTTTTGGTTGAACTAAACATCGCTTACTCCATTTCTGTGAAAATAATTTCCATTACTACCCTTGACTCTGCCACATACTCTGCTACAATACTCTTTAGTGACTGACTCTTAAGTGGACTATGACAAGTCATAGACTTAATATAAGCACCAAACCCAAAATAGCAAGCTATAAAATCCACAAACCCCCCAAAATACATGAAAATGGTTCGGATTTTTTTCAAACTGTAGTCAATTTGACAACACCCCAAGGAGAGATACGATGCAACTGGAACTAAACGACGATGAAGCACTGGTACTATTGGCCCTACTTGGCGAGGCTAGGTGTGGTTCACCTACTGACGCTCTGTACGACCGTCTGAGCAAGGAACTGGGGCGTGGTGGTTACGAGTGCGGTGGTCGCTGGGTCGATGCCGGTAGCGGCTACGAGTCCGATGGTCTTCGATGGGTTAAAGAGGAGGAGTAATCTTATGGAATATTTAACCCTGGCACATTTTGACACAAAGGTGTTTGACAAATCTGTTAACAAGCACCTCAAGCTCGGCTGGAAGCTGAGAGGCAAAGTGGCTGTTGTACCTCGTGAGTGGCAGGGTGGCTCTGCCCTGTTGGTTCAGACAATGATTAAGGATGAGGCTAAGCCCAAAACCCCCGTTGACGTGTACGACGAACATGGCGTCCAAATTAATCATATGTTTCCAAACGGCTATTCCCTCCATGATGAACCATCAGGTGGTCCCACATAGCCCCTACAACCTCATAAATGGTTAGGTTTCGCCACGTACCTATACAAGTAGTCTCCCCTTTTCTCTGCCTCAACACCTTTTTTGACGTATTATTAACCTTTTTGGTAGTTTTAACCATGGAAACAATTCATACACCGAGCAAACCGCATGAAACCGAAACGAGTGTAACGGCTTTTTTTGAGCGAAAATGCGCTATTATGCGTGGTTTTGAGCGTTTCTGAGCGCTAAAATCTATTATATGTATCAACGAGGGTAAATGTGGGGACTAGGGGCTATTGGCCCTTGTTATTGGTATAGGGGTTAATGATGGTTATGGTGCTTGTTTTATAGGGTATTAAGGGAATATAGGACGGGCAGGAGCACGAGC
>JAAERS010000357.1 GCA_024230095.1 Gammaproteobacteria bacterium
GACTTCATTGAATTGGTTGAACGCCACGGCGTTGATTATCATCATAAAACCTTAGGGCAATTATTTTGTGATAATAGCGCGCAAGATATTGTTGATCTCTTACTTACCGAATGCGAATGGGCAGGGGTAAAGATTGCTTTAAGAAGCGAAGTACTCTCTGTTGAAAAAATAACCACCAACGAAGGCGAGCGCTTTGTGGTAAACACCACAGCTAATCGTTATCAGTGTGAATCTGTGGTGGTAGCATCGGGCGGATTAACCATGCCAAAACTTGGTGCTACGCCTATCGGCTATAAAATTGCTGAACAGTTTGCATTAAACGTATTACCTACCACGGCGGCATTAGTGCCGTTTACCTTGCATGATCACGACAAACAACGCTTTGACGGCTTATCAGGCGTTAGCTTATTTACCGAAGTAAGCAGTGACTCAGGTGATAGCTTTCAAGAAAATATTTTATTTACCCATCGTGGCTTATCAGGCCCCGCCATCTTACAAATATCGTCTTATTGGCAAGCAGGGCAGGCGGTTACCATAAACCTGTTACCAGAGACTAACCTCAATGAAATGCTGCCGCACTGGCAAAATAGCCAAGCAGACAAATCCGTAAAAAACTTACTGGCGACGCTATTACCGAAACGCTTTATCGAGGTATTGGTTAAAGAGGGTGTTATCGTTGATAAACCAGTGAAACAACTTAACCATGCTGATATTCAGACCATAAGTGATTATATTCATGCGTGGCAGATTAAGCCCAATGGCACTGAGGGCTATCGCACGGCAGAAGTGACCTTAGGTGGCGTTGATACCGATGAACTTTCAAGTAAAACCTTTGCCAGTAAAAAGCAGCCGGGGCTATTTTTTATTGGTGAAGTGATTGATGTAACCGGTTGGCTTGGTGGTTATAACTTCCAATTTTGCTGGGCCAGCGGTTATGCCTGTGGGCAGGCTGTTTAGGTTGGTCGCCCCGAATGAAATCGGATATTAATTCAAGCGAAACACTCTTTTGAATAATTCATCTAGTTAAATAAAGTGCATACTCTAATTGGGTGGCCAAAATTAGTTGACCACTACACCCCTATGTCTTGATAAATTTATTAAAATTATGACCTCTTACCCTTAAACATAACCGAACTAATCATTAATC
>JAAERS010000358.1 GCA_024230095.1 Gammaproteobacteria bacterium
ATGATATAGGTGGCGCAGTAAAGGCGAATATCTGGGCCAATGATAGCTTCAACAGCATCGAGTATATTTTCATTAGTGGCCAATTCGAAAGCAGAGCGCAGCTGGGTATGGATATTCTGCTCGTAATGCAAGCTACCAAGGCGCGCCTCGGCATCTTCTAATGCGGCACGATAGTGCGCTACCTCATTATCATTGAGTATATCAATCGGAGCAACGTAACCGTGCTGATGGTATTGGGCGGCAATTGACATGAGACGCTCCGGCAATGCGAACTAGTAAGTACAAGCATAGAGTGCTTACATCCATGTTACGAAGCCAATGAAAATTTTTGATGCTTAGGGTCAATTAATTTTGCCCCTAAGCATGGCCTTAAATATTGCGCTCTATGGATGTAAAAGCTTCTTTAATTGCCGGCGTTCCCATTCGATGCTAAATAATTTGAACAAATTAAAGGCGCCAATGGCGTAGGATACTAGATCTAAATTCCACCAGGGTGAGGCGATCATTTTGTATAAAAATAATGATTTATAAATAATAATAATAAATAAAACAAATAATTGTGTATCATTAATATGTCTTTTTCTAATATGATCAAAGTCAATGCCCCTAGTAAATGCATGCGTTTAACGCGCTGTTTGCGCTATCAAGTATGTCAGGGTATGGCATTTAAGTCTCTTTATAACAATAACTAACCAGAGAATATATTATGTTGAATTCACTCCTGAAAAAGGCGGCTCTGGCTTGTGTAATCAGCTCGAGCCTTGCCGCATCGCTGGCGGTCGCGCATCAATCCACCATTGCCGTAGAGAAAGTGCCTGGCGCGCAAAAAGCCGTTGATTTGATCGGCATGTGGGTTTCAGTCGGAGCTCCTGAGGGCTTCTTTACCTATACTGATTTAAGTGGTAACGCAGCTCCGGGCAATTTTGAAACCGATATCCTACCGCTATTTACCGAGCACGGTATTTGGGCCCAAGGTACGGCTTCTTGTGGGTCTTGCCATTCTAGTAATAGCGAGTCTTCTTTGCATGAGATGGACCTGACATCCTATGCGGGTCTAATGCGAGGTGGCGATGTGCTGTCCCACCCTCCCGGCGTGCCTTTGTTTGGTCAAGGTGCCATTGGTGACAATGACTATGACTGGAGTCACTCCAAAATGAAGGAACGGTTGCGTAACAACCGTATGCCGCCGGGTATCCAGTTTGATATTACTGAAGCCAATCGTGACGGACCTTGCGTTAAGGTCGGTTATAACGGTTCGACCATTTCACGAGGTGAGTATGGCTGTGGTAACAACGCTATAGGCATGATTGGGGCCTGGGTAGACGCGGGTGCCCCAGAAAAGGGTAAAGTTTCCTATGGCGGAGGCAAGATCAATTTTACCGATGACATACTGCCGCTGTTCACTGAGCATGGTGTATGGGCAGAGGGCACCGCATCGTGTGCATCTTGTCACTCGGGTAATACGGAGTCCTCGTTACATGAAATGGATCTGACATCCTATGCTGGCATGATGCATGGGGGCGACGTCTTATCCCACCCACCAGGTGTACCCCTATTCGGCGAGTCTGAAGTGGGTGCCAGCGACTACGACTGGAGTCACTCTAAGCTCAAGTCACGTTTGCGTAATAACCGTATGCCACCGGGTATCGAGTTCGATATAACCGAAGAAAATCGTGATGGCCCCATCGTAGTGCATGGCCAATCTCTGTCAGGTGGTTAAATACTGGTAATTAATAGTTTTGCTAAGTAACTAAAACAAGGCGGGTGAGGGAAACTTCAGCCGCCTTTTTTCTGCAGAGTATGGGGTGTGGTCTTCTATGGTAAAGCAATTAATGAAGCTTGTATTAGGGTTGCTATTTGTCTCTTTGGTTAGCATAAGTGCTGTTGCCGCAGCAAATTTGAGCAAAATCTGGCAGCAACCTATCGGTGGTGCCCTCAACTTGGCACCCATAGTCGGTTATGACATGGTCTATGTGGTACCTCAGGGTGGGCATGTAAGTGCCTTTAACTTGCACACGGGCGAACTTGTTTGGGAATTTAATCCACAACAGACAGTTTGGGATCGGGGTTTATCGTTGCATGATGATTTATTATTGGTGTGTGTCGGTGGTGGTAATCTGGTTGGCTTGGATGCACGCACCGGTGCGCTAAGGTGGCAAACTAATTTAGATGGTATTAACTGCCAAAGGCCCGCCCATATGGGGCATGGGCAGCTATATGTTTCGACAACCTTCGTGGGGCCTGGTTTGACCAGTAGCACCCTAACAGGTGCCACTTTATTTGCCATTGATCCGGCAACTGGCGCGATAAATTGGCGCTTTAAAAACCACAGTTATTTGATGCAATCGGCCACCACATATGGCGACAGGGTGTATGTGGGCAGTAGTTATATTGACCCTGATTTTGTCGAGGAAGAGGGTGGGGCAGCTTACTATCAGGCCTTAGATGCAGCAACTGGAAGGCTGCTATGGACTCATGAGTCTATTTACGGCCTTCCCAAAACCCTTTATGCCAATGGTCATCGACTGGTGTATGTCGCCTATGAAGATTTCGCAGTTGGTTTGGATGTACATACGGGACAACAAGTTTGGCAGCGTGACACCGAAAACTGGGTGCCAGCATTGATTGGCGATGGAGACAGGATTTATTTTGGCTCAGCTAACACCTTTGTGCATGCCTGGCAGGTTGAAGACGGAGAGGTCGTGTGGCGTTATAATGTGCCGGGACAATCTTTTGAGTACCTATTGGTAAAACCAGTTCTAGATCATGCTCGGTTGTTGTTTATGACGCAACAAGGCAATGTTTTCGCCATAACCGCTAGCACTGGAGAATACCTTTGGTCGGCTCCTAGCAAAGTGATTTCACGCATAGACCCAACCTTTGCCAATGGCTATGTGCTGATTGGTGACATTGACGGAGTACTTCACGCTTTTCGATTGCCTGATGATTGATTAGATTTATTAAAAGGTGGTTGTGTTTATTGAGAATTTCTCTTAGCATGCAGGCTACGTCGGGAAAGTCTCGCATGAAATCAGCCAGTGCC
Organism: Gammaproteobacteria bacterium; assembly: GCA_024230095.1. Classification (GTDB taxonomy): domain Bacteria; phylum Pseudomonadota; class Gammaproteobacteria; order Pseudomonadales; family Balneatricaceae; genus Njordibacter. The sequence goes on from JAAERS010000358.1 coordinate 3,044, forward strand.
GGCACAGCAACGGTTTGAGCAATTCTGGGCATAGCGATGATGCGTATTCGTTTTCTTTTACCTTGCCTTATTTCACTAGCTATCCTTGGTATTTCTTCTAAG
>JAAERS010000359.1 GCA_024230095.1 Gammaproteobacteria bacterium
AAGAAGTTTCAGACATAGACCCTTCAACATTGGAAATATGGACGGCAGCTTTTGAGGAAACAAACTCATTATCAGCTTACATTGCGTCAATACCATTACCAAAAGTGCCTGACGTTGAGGGCTATTCACCATACAACAAAGATGAGAATGGCAAAAGCGACATTGAAGGTTATGAAATGTATGCAGATAGTTTTGTTGATTCTTTCAGCCCACAAACAACAGCAGTAATAAAGGCGAACGTTGACAGAGAAATACGCAACCAGAAGATATTAAACAACGGGGGCGGTTTGGGCGTTGCTGCAAGTGTTGCCGCTGGTGTTGCCGACCCTATAAACTTGGCTTTAATGATGGCACCAGGTTATGGTCAAGCCAGTATAGGTAAGATTGCGCTACAGTCTGCCGCTGTTGGTGCTACCGCTACAGCCATCCAGGAGTCAGCCTTACATAGTACGCAATACACTAGAACGCTTGATGAGTCTATGCTCAATATCGGCGTTGGTGCTATTGCCGATGGTTTGTTAGGTGCGGGCATTGGTAAGCTTACCAAACAAGATAGAGACCAAGTAACTGAGGCGATACTAGACCACGTTAAAAACGGTAGTCCGCGCAATGTAGGTGCTGCGCAGGTGGCTAGTTATGGTGGTGCAAAAGGTGAAGAGGTAAAGAAAACAATAAACCCTTTTACAAAACTTGCTTTATTTTCTACAAAGCACTCACCAATAGGGCGAACACTACAAAGCGACAATGTAGTTGTAAGGGCTACTGCTCAAGATATGGCAGACCACCAATTCAGATTAGAGGGTGACCCCACACAGGCAACAACTGTTGAAAGCTTGATTAATCTTGACTACGCGAAGTTTGGAATATCAGAGCAGAAAGTCGCTAAACTAGAAGCGCAGTTCGCCAAAGATGGGGGAACAGTAGACGACTTTAATTTTCAATTAGCTGATGCTATGCGTAACGGTGACGTGTCAGATAATACTTTAGTGCAACAAGCAGCAAAAGAGTTGCGAGTTCATATTGATGATGTATGGAATAGGGCGGCAGCGGCAGAAGTTGAGGGGACATTTACCTTAGATGTTGACGGCAACCCCGTACCAATAAAGACCACTACAGCAGCCAGTTATATGACAAGGCGCAAAGATATAAACGCCATACGCAACAACCCACAAGGTTATCAACAAGCTTGGATTGATGGGT
>JAAERS010000360.1 GCA_024230095.1 Gammaproteobacteria bacterium
ATAGACTTAGCGTCCTGTGGGTTTTCCTGCAAAAATTCAGACAAAAATTTACCCATTTCCTGCTCAACAGCAGACTTAACTTCCGAGGAAACCAACTTGTCTTTAGTCTGAGAAGAGAACTTTGGATCTGGGACTTTTACCGAAATAATAGCGGTCAAGCCTTCACGGGCATCATCACCTGAAGTAGACACTTTCGCCTTTTTGTGGGCTGACTCAGCATCAATATATGTATTTAAGGTACGCGTTAAAGCCGCCCGAAAACCGGAAAGGTGAGTACCACCATCGCGCTGCGGAATATTGTTAGTAAAACAGTGAATGCTTTCCTGAAACGAATCGTTCCATTGAAGAGCCACCTCAACACCCACGCCATCTGCATGTAACGTATTGAAATGCATACATTTATTTAATGGTTGCTTGTTAGTGTTAAGGTATTCCACGAAGGCCGACACGCCGCCCTCATAGCTAAACAATTCCTCACGACCACTGCGCTCATCCTTTAAGCGAATGGCCACACCTGAGTTTAGAAAAGACAGTTCGCGTAGGCGCTTGGCCAAAATATCGAACTGGAACTGAATATTGCTAAACGTATCTTCCGACGCCCAGAACGTACAAGCCGTGCCCTGAGTATCTGTAGAGCCGACTACGGCCAAGGGCGCCTGCGGCACCCCATGATGATACACCTGCTCATGCACCTGACCGGCGCGCTTAATCGTTAACTTCAGCTCTTTTGATAGTGCATTCACAACACTGACGCCAACGCCATGCAAGCCGCCGGAAACCTTATAGGTATTATCGTCGAACTTACCACCTGCATGCAGCACGGTCATAATCACCTCTGCTGCCGAAACACCTTCCTCTGGATGAATATCAGTGGGGATACCACGGCCATCGTCGGTTACGGTAATGGATTCATCAGCATGGATTATGACATTGATTTCATTACAAAAACCAGCCAAAGCCTCGTCAATACAGTTATCCACCAATTCAAATACCATATGGTGCAAACCCGTGCCGTCATCCGTATCACCAATATACATCCCCGGGCGCTTTCGTACCGCATCCAACCCTTTTAGGACCTTTATACTGGACGAGTCATAGGTATTTTCTTCGCTCATCAATGTCGCTCCAACATGCAAGAGGCCATAAAGTGGCCATCTTTAATCAATAATTTAACAGCTGTCGTCTACTCAACAGCCGTGATTCTACCTTGTTCAATAGTAAACCGAGCCAAGGTGGCATTCGCAGGCCAAACATCGGCCAATTCATTGGCGTTCACAGCTGTTACAAAAACCTGTGAATGCATAGCAACCAACTGTTCACACACCTGGCTTAAATGCTGAGTGTCCAGTTCGGCAGCCAAATCATCTACCAAAAATAAACACCGGCGCTGATCGCGTTTGCCCAATAACTCTCCTTGAGCTAAGCGCAAAGCAATAGTTACCAATTTCTGCTGACCTCTGGACAAACGTTCCGCAGCACTTACACCAGCAACGGTAAAGCGCAAATCAGCACGTTGTGGGCCTCGCTGGGTATACCCCAACTGCTGATCCCTGTGGAGGCTTTCTTGTAAGACGTCAGCCAATGAGTTATCTTTACTCCAACCACGATAATAACCCAAGCTCAAATCGGGAATATTTACGATTCTCTCCAAGCTAGCAAGAAACAAGGGCTCTAACACCGCCAAATAGGCCGCTCTCAGCTCATCTAATTGCTCAGCAACCCTAACCAAGCCGGGATCAAAACTGGTTCTTACAGAGGCATCCATTGTACCACATTTAAGGCTGGTATTCCTTTGTTTTAACAGCCTCTGAGCCTGTTTCCAAAGCCCATAAAATCGCCCATCATAGTGAAATACACCCCAATCCAAAAACTGCCTCCTAACACCCGGACTAGCATCCAATAAACCCCCACCAGCAGGCGCAATAACCTGAACTGGTAGTAACATCGCTAACTCAGAAGTCGAACGCAGGGTTTCGCCGTTGAGACGAATTTGATGCTCACCATCAAGACGTCGAGACATGCCTAGTGGCACACTGCCCCCACTAGACGTGCTAATGCGGGCAAATAGTTGACAAGCTGATTGGCCAGCGGTAATCACTGATGCCAAGCGATGGCTGCGAAAAGAGCGCGCCAAAGCTAGCATATGGATCGCCTCTAAAAGGCTAGTCTTGCCACTAGCATTAGCGCCAGTGATGACATTCACCCCCGTGCCGGGCACCATATCAACGTCCTGCAGATTACGCAGGCCCTGCACAGTTAGATGACTAATTGACACGGAAAAGGTCTGTGGATAAGTTTGGGGATATCATGGGCAAAAATAGTCTAAATGGCGATTATTCAAGACCTTAACCATGAGCATTAGCCAGCGTGAATTACAAGCGCATGGGCATGATAACGTACTGGGCATCACCCTCATCACCGTCGGATAGTAATGCACTAGAATTCGCATCACTAAGGGTCATTTTCACCTCTTCGCTACCCAAAACACTCAATACATCAAGCACATAGCCCACATTGAATCCGATTTCAATCTGCACCCCCTGGTAGTCCACCATAAGGTTTTCTTCGGCTTCTTCCTGCTCTGGGTTATTGGCAACGACCTGCAGATTAGTATCACTTAAAGTCACCCGAACGCCGCGGTACTTTTCATTCGATAAGATAGCAGCACGACTCAATACGCCGCGCATAGCTAAACGATCAACTAGCACGATCTTGTCGCCATTTTTCGGTAACACGCGCTCATAATCAGGGAACTTGCCATCAACTAGTTTAGACGTGAAAATGAAATCCTGAGTAAATGCACGCACATGACTAGCACCAATAACCAACTTTACCGTGGCCTCTTCGTCAGTCATCAAACGCGCCAACTCCAACACACCCTTACGCGGCACAATCAATTGTTGACCGGCCTGCTCTGGTAGAGCAATGGGCGTAACACTCGTCGCCAAGCGGTGACCATCAGTGGCCACGGTGCGTAATTGACTAGCTTTGATTTCAAATAGCATACCGTTCAAGTAATAACGCACATCTTGTTGCGCCATGGCAAAACCAGTTCTATCTATTAGGTTTCGCAGGCTAGATTGTGGCAATTCAAATTCAAATGACTCTGGGCTATCTTCTACATTTGGAAAATCCGATGCCGGCAGTGTGGATAACTTAAATTTACTGCGCGCCGA
>JAAERS010000361.1 GCA_024230095.1 Gammaproteobacteria bacterium
AAACCAACCTAAAGGTTAATCATTATCCCCACAGTATAGGGTGTGGAGGGATTAATATGTTAGTCGTTTTCAGCAGCCAAACTGCTACCTAAACTAGCAACGAGGTCAGCTAATTTGGCGGTAACATCCTTACTACGAGCTTGTACGCCAAAGGCATCGATCATTAGCTTTTGCACCTTGATCATATGCACTCGGTACTCACCCATGCTAATGCCTTCTACCTGAGTATATACTCCGTTAGCAATGCCGGTAACCTGGGTATTGCCCAGCAACACAGGGCTATAACCCAGCAAGCGATTCAATTTCACACCCACAATACCAAGATTTTTACCCCCAGTTTCCAAGGCCAAGGCAAAGCCCTTTAGCTCACCCCAGTGCTTACTGTAGTTGCGGAATAACTTGCTAGCATCTTCATTATTAGCCACCGCCTTTTCCAGCTTAGTAATATCGCTATATACAGAACCGGCATATTTAAACACGGCTTCAGCAATTACCTGCTGCCAGTTAGTTTTAATAACATCGGCGTAGGCTTTCAACTGCTGACGCTCAGCATCTGTTAGGTCACTACCATTAGCTGCGGTGATCAGTTTACGACCATCCACGTAAGCCTGGGTAATGGTATGCAAATAGTTGGTTTTGCCACCCTTATCAAAGCTGGCGGCATAGTAGGCATGTGCATAAGCCATTTCTGTCTTTAGATCGACCACACCGTCGCCGTTATAATCCGCCTTAGTGAGTGCAGCTGGCTTTTGCTTGGCAATATTATACACATCTTCAGCTGTTAGAGTCAGAGTGTGGGCTGGTGCACCAAAGTAGCCAAAGGCCTCATCCCACACGTGCTCCTTACCCGTGTATGCGGCACCATCTTTGTAGGGCTTGCCATTAGGCTTATTGCCAGCTTCTAATTTTTCATCCAGATAATTATCTACCGCTTGGCTATAAAATACCGCACCCATGGCAAACTTTGATACTAGTTGAATATAATCATAGCCCGTTAAAGGATCGAACCCTGTGGCCGTATTACTGGCTTGGTCCAACATAAATTCAAGCACTTCCACGCCAGTCATATTGCCAGGGAAGCCAAAGATAGCGCCATTGTATGCTTTGCCCGCCAAATTCTTATCCTTGGACAATTCATCAACCTGACTTTGCTTAACCGGAAAACCCTCTTTTGAAACGGGGTCAATAATCGAACGTCCCGCATCCTTGCCTGAAAAATAGGCAGCCATTTGTTGTGCATCAGCACCTTTACCAATAACTTTTTTAAGGGAATTGTGTAAGGCATGGCGAGCCATTTGCCCACCATAGGACACAGATGTTTGTTTATCGCCCGTATAACCCTGAACAGTGACAGGAAAATCAGCATAAATTTCATTGCTGGCATGAACCGATGTGGCGATAACCATAGCCGCGGCCAACAGGCCAAGTTGTGGGATTTTGGTTAAATTCATTGTGCTTGCTCTCAATACAGTTACGTTAAAGCGCGCATTTTATACGAATGTGTTTGCAAATGCAAATCTTTCTCATTTAGAATAGTAATATATTTATTGAAAATAGAGAGCCCATTATGATTCCCAATTTCCTCTGCCCCACCCACCAAAAGCATTATCAACAACAACCTTCCGAAGCCATACTGGCGTGGGACAGTTGGATGAGTTTAGGACACAAGTCTGTGCTTGGCCGCAACAACGAGAAAGCTTTTCGTTATTACGGTAGCTGTATGGAGGTGGCAGCCATCCTAATGGAACAGAATACCCAGATTGCTATAACAGCTATAACGCCTTTAGAGCGCTATCAGCTAGCTGGCCAACACCTAGCCGAGCTATGCCAACGCAATGGTCACGAAGAAATTGCTAGGGCCATTTTGGCAAAACTAAATGAAACTCTAACCAATAAACGCGACCATCTTGTGACCGGCACCCACCCTATATCTAAGGAGGAAAGCTATGAGCAAGCACCCCCTCCTGCTTCCATGCGCCTGCACTAGTACATGCATTATATTGATAGCATCGACATTTGATAGGTATTGTCAGCAAACCACCCTATGTAGGTAATGACCACTACCTCGCCAAACACAGCAACTCAGCCAAGAGAAACTACTCGATCTGCAGGCACACCACCAATAAAGCAACAAATTTTCTATTTATTGCTTTATTGGTATTGATAATCATTATCATTTGCATTAAGATTAATATCGAGAGTTGCCAAAAGGTCAAACGCCTATTTATCCCTGCTGATTTCAAGTGCCAGCAATTATCGGATAAATTAAGTGCTTGAAGCACTCTCATACACATCTCTCAAAATTAGCCCGCATCCTATGCGGGCCCTTTTTTTCAAGAGGACGCGCATGCTTACTAACTTCTACCCCATTAGTGTAAAACACCTGCCAGTTAATCGTGTCGGTTTGCTGACCCAACTTGTTAAAGTCTGCAAAGGCATTAATTTTAAGCCATCAAAACAGCACACCAAACCAACGACAATAACTCACCACAGTCATTTGGGACAATGGACCGAAATTTTCAATCAACAGCTTACTGGGCAACGAGTTAGCATTATCACTGACAATGGCGACATCAAAATCTATCAATCTGGCGAACTTGGCCAACTACGTCTGTATGGTGAAATGGGATTATTACATGGCGGCGATCTCGATATGTACTTCTATACCGAGAACTGGCGGAATATAAACCACCATCAGGAAAAGACGACTGGCTCCCTGATTTGTCACGATGACAGTCAACACAAGGCATGGCAGCTGCGCTCATCACAACTCAATAAAGTATTGCCCTATCCGAGTTTGAGTGTGTCCCTGCCGGCACAACAGCAAGTCGCCGCCCAGCAGGCCAAGCCTACCAGTGTAGAAATCAACGAACTCAGACAGATGTGGGCATCTTTAACACAGGTGCACCAGTTTTATGATATGTTGAGCGTCTTCAAGCTAGGCCTACTTGATGCTATCAAACTGATGCAAGGCCAATGGACCCACCCCATTAGCAACTGTCAGTTAACGAGGTTTATACAACAGTGCTTGGAACACAATCTAAATAGTAAAATTCTTGCCGGCAATCGAGGCATACTGCACGTACTTAAGACACCCATATTGTACATTAACCAAGACTCTAGCACGCTTGCTGTGAGTGGCCACCACTATAGCTGTGAGATCAACTTGCACGCAATCAAACAAGTCTGGCTAGTTAAACGTGCCACCAAACAAGGAGTGGTGCACTCTTTAGAAGCCTTTGATAGTCACGATCGACTTATCGTACAAATACAGGAACAGCGGGATGGAAATCGAGCAGAAAGCGATCTATGGACCCGCTGCCTTGGACGTCAAGGCATTATTCCTATGCGCTAATTTATCAGTAACATGCAAAGGATTGATGCTCAAGCTTATTCCTATTGTTGAAAATAAAACCTTACTTTCAATCCTTTGCCCTTAAGCTACTTATTAAGCCTTAGACTTGGATTTAGTGTAAAGCATACCGGCAATGACAAAGCCGACAACTAACCCAAAAATGCCTCTTCCATCAGCAGGAAATATACCATTGGCCATAAAATAAGCCTGTTGAATATGATTAGCTACCCACACAATAGCTATCCAAAATGCTAATTTTTGCATTGCGTCTTCCACCAAAGTAGCGGCGACCAGATGAACCACTATAAGGCCAATAAAGGCCATGCCCATCCCCTGCATAAGCGTTTCTATCCCAGCTGTCATCTCCCAGCCAGTGCCTTCTAGAACCATTTGCGGAGCCAAAAACATTCCGACAGCCCAAAGCCCCATCCAGCCAGCCGCTACTCTCAATATAAATGCCAAGCTCATTATTATTCTCCTTTTATTTATAGAGTCACTTGCAGATCACTGTGGGGAGTGCTCATTGCAAGCCGCCACAGAAATCGACTAAAACTATACCTTACTATAAGTTTTAGCGAAACTCGGGTTAAAGCTGGGGACGACTGTATACATAACTTCCGTAACGCTCTACGGAAGATGACCATTACGCCCGACAATCAATAGACCTTATGGATAGGGTATTCGAATTCCAGCCATAAACAGGGTTGATATCAGTGCTACAGAAATAGAGATATTTGGTGAAGCGTTATGCAACTACCCATGCACGCCAAGACAGACACGTCCTAAAAAGAAGGCTGCCCTGGCGGCACCGATTAATCGCTGAGCTTGTTCTTGGCTTTGGCCCAAGGGTCAAAGTTGTCAGAAGATGTCGAGGGTGAAGCCGCACTGGCTGTTGCTTCAGGCGCCTTGTTATAGGCCTCCCTGTGCTGCTTTTGCTTGGCACTGTGTGACCGAGTATTGTCGCTATATGACTCACTCTCAGCCTGTTTTCTAGGGCTGATGTTTTTATTTCCTTTAAATCCACCCCGTTCATATTCAGCAGCTTTTTCTGCACGTATTACTTGCAAGCGAGCGGCATCCTCCAAGCTTAATGACGCTGGCTCGCCAGGGCGGTGGTCATCGGGAACAATGCGATCACGGGGCGCAATGGAGAATTCTCGCGCCGATGCTTTGGGCAGACTCTTGAATTGATACAGGTAAAACTCTTCGACCTTCTCTCGCGCCCATTCGGTTTTCTTGAGAAATTTAACGCTGGAAGCGGTGCTGGGGTTGGTATTAAAACAGTTCAATTGCAAGTATGCATAGAGTATTTCAAAACCATAGTGGTCAACGATTTCTTCCACTAATGTCTGCAAACCCAAGCCATGTAAGGGGTTGTTCTTGTAGTTAATATCACTACTCATAAGATAATCCAATCATCATACTGAAATGACGAACATTATACCCCGAGTAGGCCGAATAAACCTGTTTTGTCTTTCAGGTTAGCGTAATTAGGCACATAACCTATCCTACGGCCAACAAACATACCCTAGTAACAGCCTCAACTTTGCTCGCCTTAGCGCTTCATGTGCCATCCATAAACATCACCATTAGGTTGCCAAGCAGCCATTATTGTGGGGCAGCACCTTGTCTCGGTTTAAAGACCCCTGTGGCTGGTTACAATGGTGTCAACAATATGTACCAGAAAGCGCCACTAACTACAAAGAACGGCGCTTTGATAATGGCTTACTGGCGCTAGAAGCAGCACTGTCGGGTCAAGGCATTTTGCCAGGCTGTAAAAACTTACTCACATCAGAATTAACTTCTGGTAAGCTAGAAATCCTGACTGGACACACCATTCAATGTGCCACCGCCTATTATGTAGTTAGTGCCGGCAGTAGCAATGAGCGCCCCATAGCCAAGCAGTTCCGACAATGGTTGATAGATGAATCCCAAGGCAAGGTATAAGACTTTCAAATCCCTGCCGAAATGACAGCTTCACTTAGGCAAAATACTTGCCGACAAAAATAACTATGCAAGAGGTGTTTGATGAATAACCTAAATGCAAATTGGAATTACCCAAGCAACATCCGTATCGGCGCGGGTCGTGTTAATGAGCTAGCCGAGGCCTGCATTAGTTTAAATATAAGGGCTCCCTTATTAATCACGGACCCTGGGTTATCGGCTCTACCAATGATCGATGAGGCAGTCATGGGTTGCAATAAGGCAGGTTTACGATGTGCGCAGTTCAGTAATGTTCAGGGCAACCCTACGGGAAGAAACGTCGAAGACGGTGTTGTCGCTTATCAAACAGGCAACCATGATGGGGTCATTGCATTTGGGGGCGGTTCCGCACTTGACGCAGCCAAGGCGGTAGCACTCATGGTCGGGCAGACCGCGCCACTGTGGGATTTTGAAGACATTGGTGACAACTGGATGCGCGTAAAAACATCAGGAGTGGCTCCCATTATCGCAGTGCCCACTACCGCCGGCACAGGCTCGGAAGTTGGTCGTGCCGCCGTCATTACCGATGAAAATAACCAGGTAAAGCGCATAATATTTCATCCGTTATTGCTGCCATCATTGGTAATCCTCGACCCTAATCTAACTTTAGGACTGCCGCCCCATATTACCGCTGCAACCGGCATGGATGCCTTGTCTCACAGTCTCGAAGCACTTTGCTCTTCCTCCTACCACCCCATGGCCGAAGGGATTGCCATAGAGGGAATTCGATTAGTCAAAGAGTATCTGCCTCGTGCTGTGGCTAATGGCCAAGATCTGGAGGCCAGGACACACATGCTGGTTGCCTCAAGCATGGGAGCAACAGCATTCCAAAAAGGCCTCGGGGGAATGCACGCAATAGCCCATTCTCTAGGGGCTCTCTACAACGCCCACCATGGTTTACTCAATGCCATATTGATGCCTTATATATTGCAAGCCAATCAAGCAAAGATTGAGCACAAGATTGAGCGGCTTGGCCGCTATATTGGTCTACCCGACACTAGTTTCACTGGTTTTTTCAACTGGATAATACAGTTGCGATCTGACCTCGATATCCCCCAAAATCTGTCCATGATTGGTATCGATGAACAGCAATCCGAATTAGTGGGACGGATGTCGGCGGTGGACCCATCCGCTAGCGGCAACCCAGTTACCTTCACGGCCCAACAATATGCTGATATTTTTCTGCGGGCCATTCAGGGAAGGTTAGATTGATCAGTGGCTTCACCGCCCATTTCTTATGGTTATGAATGATCTACTAAAATTGACCATCAAGTTTAGGTCCCTACACAGGGAGGTTGTAATAAATAATGCCAGTCAACGTGATCAGGCATCAAGTCGGGGAGCCAAGTAAATTCTATAGAGTGAATTTGATATCCATGCTTGGCGTTTATAATACCCCTCATTGAAGATCGTCATTATTCGGGCTAAACTGCCTGTTCATGCCAAGTAGACCAATACCAAAGACTACTGGCAGGTAACCACAAGCTTCACCGTCCTTTCACAGTCATTGATTTTGAGTATGGCGCCAACACAAGTATCTTCATGTCCTTACATACACTATCTCAAGCTATGATAAACCAACCAACTCTTTGGTTAACTTGTGTTGCGCTAGTTAGTTTACTCGCGGGAAGCTTGCTCAATGTTGTTATTGCCCGCTTACCTATGCAGCTACATCAGGCCTGGCGCAATGAATGTAAACAGCTACTAGACATGGCACCAGCCACTAGCCAACCCACACAGCAAGCGCCAAGTTTGTTCACCCCCCATTGCCCCAAGTGCCATACGACACTGAAAATTTGGCATTACATTGCCGTTATTTCTTACTTAATTCAACAAGGCCGCAGTGCTTGTTGTGGAACCACTATTAGTATTCGTTACCCTATGATTGAATTACTAACCGTGTTTTTGGGGATGGTACTGGCATGGATTATGGGGCCCAGTTTGGAGGCCCTGCTGAGCCTTCTTTTAGTCTATATATTAATCGCTTTAGCGTGCATTGATATAGACACAAAACTACTGCCAGATCAGCTCACCTTAACCTTACTATGGTTAGGTCTGCTGGCTAACTCATTAGGCACATTTACCAG
>JAAERS010000362.1 GCA_024230095.1 Gammaproteobacteria bacterium
CGTTAGCTATAAATGGTCAGGGTAATATTATGATGGTGGGGTCTACTCAGGCTCCGGGCATGTTAAGGATTTATCGACTCGAAAATAGTACTTGGTCTTTGATACAGCAGTTAGATGAGTCCGCTTCATCATCCTATTTCACAACCCATGTTGATATCTCTGATAACGGTGATGTGATTGTCGTAGGCGCACATGGTGAGGCCGCGTTAGGGCGCGCTTTTGCCTACCGTTATAATGGAATGCAATGGCTGCTTGAACAAACACTTTTCGGCTCCGATGCTGAAAATGGCGATCGTTTTGGTTATGCGGTTAGTCTCAGCGCGGATGGCTCTCGTGTGGCATTGAGCGCGCCATTTGATGATGGTGAAGCGAACGCATCAGACCGTTCAGGTGCTAGCTACATATTTGAGTTTTCCAACAATAGTTGGCAAGAAGTCGCGCTGATTCGAGCGTCATCACCGATGACTGAAGGTTTTGGGTTAGATACTCGGCTTTCTCCATTGGGAGATAAGTTAGCCTCTGTGGGGTGGGACTCTCAAGGTGTGTATGTTTATGATCTCAGTGATAGCGATGCCTCTAACTGGCAAGCATCAGAATATTACTTAGCCTCGCCTTCTGCCACCAATGACTTATTTGGCACTCGAAACAATCTGAGTTTCAACGGTTTTGATGTGCTGGTTGGTGCGAGGAACGATGACCGTGCTTTTCAAGGAGTTGTGATCAACAGTGATGATGATGCAGATTTTGATACACAAGACAACACCTCGACAGGCACTTCGTTTGACAACACCTCAACAGCGGCAAGTAATTCAGGTGCCGCTTACATGGTTGCGTATGAGCCTTATGCACTGGATTCTACCGCAGCGCTACAAACACGTATCGATGCCGTCAATATTGTCTTAGCGTGGGCAGCCGGCGGCGCGATAGCACCGAGCGAACAAGACTATATTGATGCTGAAATTACCGATGTCACCGTTTCAAACCTCGCTGATGTCAATATGCAACTTCAATTGTTCGCTCATACTGATATGTTTGCTGTCCAGCCGATGGTGAATAGCATTAATGTTATCCAAGTTTACGCCTCGGACAACACGCAAACGGAGCCGAACCTAACAGATTACGCAACGGCGGGTATCACAGGCGTAAGTGGGGCAAATCTCAGTGATGTGAACGGACAAGTAGACAGTCAATCGCTGACTACTGTGGCGAGCATTCAAACTGTTGTTGATAGCTTAACGAGCATTCAAAGCTATGCCGCTGATAATACCCAAACCGCGCCAACGGTGACTAATTATGCTGACATTGGTGTGACTGGCGTCGATGCCAATAATTTGAGTGAAATCAATGGGCAAGTGGACAGTCAGTCATTGACCAGTACCACAGCGATACAATTAATGGTTGATGGTATAAACGTTGTGCTGGCTTACAGCGCAGATGCAAGCAGCACGGCACCAACAGTGAGTGACTACACGGCATCAGGTATTAGTGGTGTCGACATTGATGATTTAGCGTTATTGAATTCATATGTCGGCGGTCAAAATGTGACCATGGCTGAGTTGCCTACGTTAGTCATCAAAGCCGATAATTTGAATGTGCTATTGGGCTACAGTGCCGATAGCACCAATACCGAGCCGATTGATACCAACTATAGCGATGCTGGGTTAACCGATCCGCGCTCAATTAATACCAGTGATTACAACCAAGTATTAGCCGACAGTAATTTCACCACTGAAGCGCAAATACAAGCCCTAGTCGATGCTATCAATGCCCTTGATGATTACGCCACCGATCAAACCAATCCTGCGCCAACGTTTGACACTTACATGACAGCCGGTTTTGATACAGCAAAACAAACCCAAATAGACAGCCTTAATCAAGCGTTAGCGGCTAATACCTTGTTGACCTTGGCAGAGATTGAACTGGTGGTTGATGGGCTTCTGACCTTGACCGATTACGCCCTTGATGACACCAATACACCACCGACGGTGCAGGATTATTTGGATGCGGGTTTGACGGATGTCAGCGTATCGCTTTTAGGGCATTTAAATCAAACCTTAGGTCGTGATGGGGAACCTGGCTTTACGGAATATTTCAAATCCTCTACACCACATGGTTCTGATTATTACGGCTTCAAAACAGCATTGTCAGAGGACGGCAACATTTTGGCTGTGCTCGCACGTCGAGCTCCGGGGGTTGAAAACAACGCAAGTGAAGATACGGGGGCGGTGTATGTGTACCGCCGAAGTGGTACGTCTTGGGCTGAAGTGGCGATTTTACGCTCAAACCAAACCACGTACCATGCCAATGACATGACGATGAGCGCTGATGGCACGCGCATCATTATGCTCGCACCAACGTATGCTTATGTCTTTGACGTGCCTGTAGTAGGCAGTGAACCTGACTGGGATGGTGCGTGGCTTAAGACAACGTATCCTCATGGCAGTTCAGAGAATCTCAATACGCTGGCAATCAGCGCTGATGGTAATACCATTGTGGTAGGAGAGCGTGTTTATAACAGCACAGGCAGAATTCGCATTCATCAATTAGTCAATGGTAATTGGACTTTCCAACAACAATTTTCCGGAGACTTAGCGGGTAGTGATTTCGGCGCAGTTATGGACATTTCCGAAAATGGCAATGTGATCGCTGTCGGTGCATACGATAGAGACAACAGCAGAGGGCATGCATACATATATCGCCATAATGGGACATCATGGGTAAATGAACAAGCATTTAGAAACGCAAATTCAGACACAAGTGATAACTATGGCTATTCTATTAGCCTGAGTGATAACGGCAACCGATTAGCTGTAGGCGCATTCGGAGAGGATGGTCCAACTAACAATGTCAGTGCACAAGGGGCGGTGTTCATTCATGAGTACGACGGAAGCAATTGGACAGAAACACAGGTGCTTCGTGCATCAAACGCAACATCCTCACGTTATTATGGGCGCCATGTTGCATTGAGCCCAACAGGGAATCGAGTAGCGGTAACGACATCTAATTCTGAAGCAGTCTATTACTATGATCTGACTTCGCCAGATTCAACCCAGTGGAACGATACCGAAGTTTTTTTTGCTTCGCCAGCAACGGATGAAGATGAATTTGGTGTGTTTGGATTGGCTTTTAATGGTAATGCCATTGCGGTAGGTGCCTACTATGATGATAACGCCTTTGCAGGCATTGTCTCGAATACTGAATTCGATAGCGATTTTAATGAACTTGATAGTGCCTCTGTTGGTACTTTCGATAAAACGGATAATTCAGCCACTAACTCAGGAGCGGCGTACCTCATCCGTCTTAATGCTGACGTTTTGACTAGCCTCACTCCTTTACAAGCTCGGATTGATGCGTCGAATGTGATTTTAGCTTGGGCAGCAGGGGGCAGCACCGCACCAACCGTCACGGATTATTTAAATGCGTCGATTGATGATGTGACGGTCGATAATCTTTCTGACCTCAACATCCAACTTCAAAGCCTTGCTCACACCGAGATGGTCAATGTGCAGCCGATGGTGGATGGGATTAATACCATTATTGCCTACACCACGGATGTCACCAACCCAGTTCCAACGAATACCGACTATACCCTCGCAGGTATTGATGGGGTGAACCTTGATAATGCTGACACCTTAAATGGTTATGTCGGCGGACAAAATGTAGCGGTGGCTGACATTCCAGCGCTGGTGACGCAAGTGGAACATTTATTGGTGCTGCGCGCCTACAGCGCCGATGCAACCAATACCGAGCCGATTCTCACCAATTTCACCGGCGCGGGTTTCAGCACCTCACGTGCAGTAAACCTTACTGATTACAACAGCGAACTGGTCAATCAAACCCTCACCACAGAAGCCGAGTTTCAAGCCCTGGTTGATGCCATTAATGCCCTTGATGATTACGTTGATGGCACCATAATCACAGCGCCAAGTCTTGCGACTTATCAAACCGCTGGCTTTGATGAAGTTAAGGATGTGAATCTGGCGGTGATAAATACCGCCCTTATCAACAACACCTTAACCTCACTGTCAGATGTTCAAACGGCGGTGTCGGCCTTAGATACTTTAGTCAATTATGCCATCGATAACACCAGCACAACACCAACGGTGGCGGATTACACCAATGCAGGCGTGACCTCGGTGAGCACTTCTATCCTTGATTATTTAAATAATCATATGGATAAAGAAAAACGCGAAGGGCTAACCCATTATCTCAAAGCTTCTAATGTGGATTCAGGTGATTATTATGGTTTTGAAACCGCGATATCAGACGATGGCTTGACGATGGCGCTACTTGGGCAAAATGCGCCAACTACCAGTTCAGCCACGGATGATGGGGGCGCGATTTATATCTACCGCCGCGCAGGCGCTTCATGGCAAGAGGTGAAGATTTTACGCACTGAGCAAACCACTTATCATGCCAGTGATATGGTCATGAGTGCTGACGGAAAACGAGTGGTGATGATTGGACCTACCATGGCGTATGTATTTGATGTCGATTTTGTCGATGATCAACCGGATTGGGACGGCAGTTGGACGATGACGTCAGTCAATCATGGTATAACCGACACCTCTAATTACGGTGCCATAAGTGCCGACGGTAATGTCTTGGTTATTGGTGATGATAGCTACAGCAGCAATGCGGGGCGTGTTCGCATTTACCAATTTACTAACGGCAGTTGGAGTTATCAGAACCAGTTTACTGGCGGTAGCGGAAGCTTTTTTGGTTTTTCTAGCGCGGTGTCCAGCAATGGTGACGTGATTGCGGTGGGGGCATTCGATCAGGGCAATACCGGCTATGTGTATGTGTATCGTCATAACGGTAGCAACTGGGCGTTTGAGCAAAGTTTCCGTAACGCAAATTACGCCACCGATGATTATTTTGGTAGTGGGGTTAGCATCAATGCTGCTGGCGATCGTATTGCGGTCGGTGCGAGGCAAGAAGATGGGCCAACCAATAGTATGACGAGCCAAGGTGCCGTTTTTGTCTTTGACCATAATGGTAGCAGTTGGAGTGAAACGCAGGTGCTGCGAGCCAGTGACGCAGCAACGAGTGACGGCTTTGGTTATCAAACTCAGCTGAGTGCAGATGGGCTCAAATTAGTGGTGTCTACACTCAATGGGGAGGCGGTGTACAGTTATGACTTAGCGAATACAGACACCAGTCAATGGCAAACCAGTGAAAAAATATTTAGCTCTCCTTCAAGCAGCACGGTTGAATTTGGTACTTATGCCATCGCCTTTAATGGAACAGATATTGTGGTCGGGGCTCCTTATGATGACCACAGCTACAATGGCATTCTCACCAATAGCGACAACAACACGGTGTTTGACGGCAATGACACCAGCTCGACGGGCACCGCCTTTGATAATACCGATACCAGTTTGCTCAATTCAGGTGGTGTTTATGTGATTGCCAATGAGCCATATGCGTTATCGAGCCTAGATAGTTTGCAAACGCGTGTTGACGGTTCAAACGCTATTTTGGCTTGGGCAGCAGGGGGCAGCACCGCACCGACAGTTCAGCAATATAAAGATACAGGCATAGAGAATGTCACGGCGTCCAATCTCGCTGACATGAATACCCAACTGCAAAGCCTTGCTCACACCGAGATGGCGAACGTGCAGCCGATGGTGGATGCGATTAATACCATCATTGCCTACACCACGGATGCCACCAATACTGAGCCGACACTAACTGAATACCAATTTGCAGGGATCACAAATGTCACGGCGGATAATCTCGCGTTACTCAATGTGGATGTCGGTGATGAAGATCTGACCTTGTCAGAAATTCAACTCACGGCCGTTCAACTAAGTCATCTCGTATTAATCCGCAATTACAGCCAAGACAGCAGCAACACTGCGCCGACATTGGAGAATTATACCGGTGCCAATATTGGTGTGCCACGTGCTGTGAACGTGCTCGATTACAATACGGTAATCGCCGATGCGTTATTCACGACAAGATCAGCATTTGAGAATGTGGTTGATTCCATCAATGCGCTTGATGATTACGCCGATGGCACAACGACGACTGCGCCAACCGTAACCACCTACCACACAGCAGGATTTACCGATTTACGCGCCCTGCATGTCGAACTTATCAATAATGTTGTGCAAACCGATGGACTCAATACCTTGTCAAGTATTGCATCGGTTATTGCCTCTTTGGATGCAATACAGGCTTATGCCATTGATTCAAACACAACCCCACCAACACTTGAACAGTATACTGATTTGAAATTAACCGGTATCAGTGCCGATATCTTGGCTTATCTCAACAACCACTTAATCAAAGAAAAAAGTGAAGGCTTGACGCACTATCTCAAAGCTAGCGATGCTCAGGCTGGTGACCAATTTGGGTACGCAACAGCGATGTCACGCGATGGATTGACCCTCGCTGTTCTAGCGTGGAAGGCGCCAAGTGATAACACAACGACCGATGATGCGGGGGCGGTGTATCTCTATCGTCGTCAGGGGAGCAGTTGGCAAGAAGTGGCGATTTTACGCACCAACCAAACCATTAATCATTTGAGCGAAGTAGCAATGAGTGCGGATGGACGACGCGTTATTGCCAGTGCCCTTAATCAAGCCTTTGTTTTTGATGTGCCTATTGTTAATGACGTACCGCAATGGGGTGACACGTGGTCAATGACGGTTGTCAATCACGGTATATCGAATGCTGTAGCGCCATCGTTAGCTATAAATGGTCAGGGTAATATTATGATGGTGGGGTCTACTCAGGCTCCGGGCATGTTAAGGATTTATCGACTCGAAAATAGTACTTGGTCTTTGATACAGCAGTTAGATGAGCCCGCTTCATCATCCTATTTCACAACCCATGTTGATATTTCTGATAACGGTGATGTGATTGTCGTAGGCGCACATGGTGAGGCCGGGTTAGGGCGCGCTTTTGCCTACCGTTATAATGGAATGCAATGGCTGCTTGAACAAACACTTTTCGGCTCCGATGCTGAAAATGGCGACCGTTTTGGTTATGCGGTTAGTCTCAGCGCGGATGGCTCTCGTGTGGCATTGAGCGCGCCAAGAGATGGTGGAGAAGCGAACGCATCATACCGTTCTGGTGCGACCTATATATTTGATTTTTCCAACAATAGTTGGCAAGAAGTCGCGCTGATCCGAGCCTTATCACCGATGAATGGCGGTAAGGGTGTGGATGGGCAGCTATCTCCATTAGGCGATAAGTTAGCCACTGTGGGGTATGGCTCTCAAGGCGTGTATGTTTATGATCTCAGTGATAGCGATGCCTCTAACTGGCAAGCATCAGAATATTACTTAGCCTCGCCTTCTGCCAGCAATGACTTATTTGGTAATCGAAACAATCTGAGTTTCAACGGTGTTGATGTGCTGGTTGGTGCGATGAACGATGACCGTGCTTTTCAAGGGATTGTGAGCAACAGTGATGATGATGCAGATTTTGATGCACAAGACAACACCTCGACAGGCACTTCGTTTGACAACACCTCAACAGCGGCAAGTAATTCAGGTGCCGCTTACGTGGTTGCGTATGAGCCTTATGCACTGGATTCTACCGCAGCGCTACAAACACGTATCGATGCCGTCAATATTGTCTTAGCGTGGGCAGCCGGTGGCGCGACAGCACCGAGCGAACAAGACTATATTGATGCTGAAATTACCGATGTCACCGCTTCAAACCTCGCTGATGTCAATATGCAACTTCAATTGTTCGCTCATACTGATATGTTTGCTGTCCAGCCGATGGTGAATAGCATCAATGTCATTCAAACCTATGCGATGGACAATACGCAAACTGCGCCGAGCGTAACTGACTACGTGACAGCCGGTATATCGGGTGTAAGCGCGACAAATCTCAGTGATGTGAATGGACAAGTAGACAGTCAATCCCTGACACCAATGGCGAGTGTGCAAACCATGGTGGATAGCTTTAACATTATTCAAGCCTATGCCGCCGACAACACTCAGCCCGCACCATCTGAGATGGATTTCACTAACATTGGTGTGACAGGCATCACCGCATTGAATCTGGCCGATGTGAATGCACAGGTGAATGCGCAAACGTTAACTAGCACTGCAAGCATTCAAACAGTTGTCAGCAGTTTCACTGTTATCGAAAACTATGCCGCCGACAACACACAAACCGCGCCGACCGAAACAGATTTCAGCAATATTGGCGTGACAGGCGTGTCAGCAACCAACTTGTCTGACATTAACGAACAAGTTGATAGTCAATCATTGACCTCAACCGCTAATATTCAAACCTTGGTGGACAGCCATAATCGCATTGCTACCTATGCGGCAGATAACACTCAAACACCACCTGAACTATCGGATTACACCAACATTGGTGTGAGTGGGGTAGATACGGTTAATCTAGCTGACGTGAACGAACAAGTTGATGGTCAGTCATTGAGCACCCTTTCCAACGTGCAGACTATGGTGACCAGTCTTAATGTGATTGAGAATTACGCAGCTGATAACACCCAAACGGCGCCAAGCGTAACGGACTATGCAAATCTTGGGGTTACTGGTGTCAGTGCCAGCAATCTTCTAGACGTGAACGCAGAGGTTAATAGCCAATCACTCAGCACGTTCTCTGCTTTGCAGACACTCGTCAGCAGTCTCAATGTTATTGAGGTTTATGCGCAAGACAATACACAGCCAGCCCCTCAAGAATCGGATTACTTGACTGTAGGTATTACAGGTGTGGATGCGCTCAACCTTGCCGACATCAATCAACAAGTCGACGAGCAATCACTCTTAGCGGTTGACGACATTCGCGCATTAGCAGCGAGCCTGACCACGATTCGCGCTTATGCGGCGGACAATACCCAACCCGCGCCAGTGCTCAATGATTACTTAACGGTCGGTGTTGCTGCGGTGGATACCAACAACC
>JAAERS010000363.1 GCA_024230095.1 Gammaproteobacteria bacterium
CCATAAGAGGCACAACTTATGTCGTGCTGATATTCATGAATCTGATGTTTTAAGGCCAATTTTTTGGCGGCATTGATAGCGGGAGTCATGGCATCTAACTTAAAGCACTTTCAGCACTTGTGGCTCAACTTCTTCTACTGCGGGTTTAGCGGCTTGATTAACCCGGGTAGGTAGCTCCTGCTTCGATTTAAGGTAACCTGCCAGACTTTCCTCATAACCACATTCCACACAGTCACGCACCTGATGGTCTTCTTCTCCAGCCTCGGCGATATGCGTGCGCACACTATCAGCCGCGCCGCACTTGGGGCAGACTACCCCAGCTATAAAACGTTTTTTCATACTCCTTCTCCTAAACCTTTGGCGCGAATCAAGGCGGCTACATCGGGCTCTCTACCCATAAAATCGACAAATAATCGCATTGCACTAGCCGCCCCACCGCGACCCAATAACCGTTGCCAATAAGCTTGGCCCGTAGCGGTATTAAAAATGCCATCTGTTTCAAACCGCTCAAACACGTCAGCCGCCAAGACATCAGCCCACATGTAACTGTAGTAACCAGCAGCGTAACCACCGGCAAAAATATGCCCAAAACTGTGCTGAAAGCGATTCCAGCTAGGTGTAGCAATCACCGCCACTTCGCTGCGTACCTGATCCAACACCTCCTGCACAGTTTGCGGCTGGTGTGGGTCGTGTTGCATGTGCAAGCGCAGATCAAAAAGGCCAAATTCCAATTGCCGCACCATAAACATGGCTGATTGAAAATGCTTGGCAGCCAACATCTTATGCAATAGGGTTTGGGGCAGCAGCTCACCAGTTTCATAATGGCGCGCAAACATCATTAATGACTCACTCTGCCAAGCCCAGTTCTCTAACAATTGGCTAGGTAACTCCACGGCATCCCAAGCTACACCATTAATGCCCGCTACGCCTGCCACATCAATCTGTGTCAGCATATGATGCAGACCGTGACCAAATTCATGGAACAAGGTAACCACGTCATTATGCGTCAGCAACGCCGGCTTGTCGCCCACAGCCGGAGCGAAGTTGCATACCAGATAAGCAACTGGGAGTTGTATTTGGCCATCACCCAAGCGCTGGCGTGTACGGCAATCATTCATCCAGGCGCCACCACGTTTTTGCTGACGTGCAAACAAATCGAAATAAAAATAGCCAATAGTCTTGTTGTCTTGACTGATACGATAAAACCCCACATCCTCATGCCAACTGGGCACACCCTCAACAGCTGCCACTTGAATCCCAAACAGGCGTTCGACAATGGCAAATAGTCCCGCTTGCACCTGCGGCAAGGCAAAATAGGGTTTTAGCGCTTCTTGAGACAGTTCATAACGATCCTGGCGCAATTTTTCACTGTAGTAAGCGATGTCCCATGCTTGCAGTGGCGAAGGACCGCCTTGTTGTTCAGCAAATGCTTGTAGCTGAGTCATCTCCTGACTCGCAATCGGCTGGCATTGTTGAGCTAGATCTTGCAAGAAGTCGTGCACTTGCGATGCAGAATCTGCCATTTTGCTGGCCACCGAGTAGTCAGCATAATTATCATAGCCAACCAACTGGGCTAGTTGATGGCGCTTTGCTATCAACTCCTGCATGATTCGCGTATTGTCGTATTGTTTATCATGAGGACCCTGATCTGAAGCTCTAGTATTAAAAGCTTCATAAAGTGTGCGGCGCAATTGGCGATCGTCAGCAAAGGTTACAACCGAGAAATAACAAGCAAAGTCCAAATTCAGCAAATAGCCTTTTTGCCCTTTACTGGCCGCCAATTGTTGGGCTTGTGTCAAGCTAGACTCAGGCAACCCTAGTAAGCGCTCACTATCATTGAAATGCATAGAAAATGAGTCTGTCGAGTCCATTACATGATTTGAAAACTGACTTGAAAGTTGTGCTAGCTGCTGTTTTAGTTGCGCATAATCCTGTTTTTCCTGTGCATCCAAAGCCACGCCAGCCAAGCGAAAGTCTCGCAATTGCAGATTGATATTCTGCTGTTGGGCACTGGTGAGCTGCGGAAACTCCACACTTTGCTGAATCAACAGCAAGGCATTATAAAGCTCGCTATTTTGGCTCAACCACGTGCTATATTGCGTAACTATAGGTAGGCAGTCATCATAAGCGGCACGCACATCGTCCGTATTGGCGACACTTTGCAAATGAGCCAAAGGCCCCCACAGTCGGCCAATAGCATCATCAATCTGTTCCAGCGGCGGCACCAAGGCCTCATAATCCAATACCTGTGACTGCAATAACGCCTCTATTTGCGCTTGGCTTTGCTCCAACATGGTAGGTAATTGCTGTGTAACCTTGTCCGCATCAAAGTGTTCGAAGTCAGGCAAATGCAAAGATTGCATCAAAGACATGTTTATACTCTCATTAAGTGGCCGTGATTTGTTACACAGTATATGCGGACCCCATAAGGATTTTGCAATCATCTAGCCACAAAGACAAAATTTTAGCTTACAATAGCCCCTCAATGTGAACATTATCGCTTAATAGTAAGATTCTAACACCCATGAGCATCCGTCCTTTTAAAGAACAACAACCCACTATTCATGACTCAGTCATGGTTGACCCGCAAGCCACCGTTATTGGTGCAGTCAGCATTGCAGAGGACAGTTCAGTCTGGCCCCAAGCCGTCATTCGCGGTGATGTACACACCATTAGCATCGGTGCCCGCACCAGCATTCAGGACGGTTGTGTGCTGCATGTTACTCATCGTGGCCCCTACACATCTGAAGGCAACGCTCTCACCATTGGTGATGCCGTCACCGTGGGACATAATGCTACCCTGCATGGCTGTACCATTGGCAATCAAGTATTGATCGGCATCGGCAGTACCGTATTGGACGGCGCTCACATTGAAGATCAAGTTATTCTTGCTGCAAATAGCTTGGTACCTCCCGGCAAGACCCTAGTGAGTGGGTTTATGTATGCGGGAAGCCCTGCCTCCCAGCGCCGATCTTTAACTGAGAAAGAGCTGGCCCTGTTTGATTACATGGCCAGTAACTATGTCAGTCTTAAAAACACCTATTTGGAGGCCTAACAATGAGTAACTCGCCCTATACCAAAGACTTCCCTATTTCTTGGGAGGAATTACATCGCAATGCTCGCGCCCTAGCCTGGCGATTGTTGGAACGCGGACCTTGGAAAGGTATTATCGCCATTACCCGAGGTGGTTTGGTACCAGCCGCCATCATCGCCCGGGAGCTGGATGTTCGTCTGATTGATACTATTTGTATTTCTAGCTATGGGCAAGTAGAAGCGGGGACAGAAGCTGACATCGTTGGTGAACACGTGTTATTAAAGGGATTTGAGGGTGACGGCGAAGGTTATATACTTATTGATGATCTGGTCGATACCGGCGGTACCGCCCGGGTAGTTCGCGAACTGGTCCCCAAGGCCACCTTTGCGACCATTTATGCCAAACCTGCCGGTAAGCCAACGGTGGACATGTATGTTACGGAAGTCAGCCAGGACACATGGATCCGTTTTCCCTGGGACATGGTGCATACTTTTGCCACGCCTATTGCCGACATAGAGCGATAATGACAAGCCACAAAGTAAAGTACTAAACTAATCCCTGTCAATAACAGCGAGAACCCATAATGCGAGCGCGAATTAGTATGGTAAGTTTAGGGGTTGAAGACCTCGTTCGGGCTACGGATTTTTACCAGAACGGCCTCGGCTTGCCTCGTCTAGAGCCCTATAAAGACAGCATTACGTTTTTTGACCTCAACGGCAGTTGGCTAGGGCTCTATCCTTGGGACAAGTTGGCGGGTGACGCTGGTGTCAGCCCTACTGGGCAAGGCTACCGTGGCATGGCTTTGGCTCACAACCTGCACTCAATAGAAGAGGTTGATGCTCTTATGAAACAAGCTGTTGCCGCCGGAGCAACCATGATTAAGGCACCACAAAACGTGTTTTGGGGTGGTTATAGCGGCTACTTCGCTGATCCGGATGGTCATTTATGGGAGCTGGCCTACAACCCCTTTGCCTGGATTGGCCCAACAGACGGCCACTAACCACCGCTTGCAAAACTCATCAAAGTTGCTGACGCAGCCAGCTTAGTACGCCTGCTGTCGTCGGGCGCACGCCGCGCCAAATGGTAAACGACTCAGCGGCCTGCTCTACTAGCATACCCAAGCCATCACTAGCTTTGGCCACACCATGAGCCATGGCCCACTGACTAAATACCGTGGCTTGTGCCCCATACATCATGTCGTAAGTTTGTGTGCTAGCCTGCAATAAGCCTTCAGGCAAGGGTGGCAAGTCGCCACTAAGGCTAGCCGAAGTGCCATTAATAATCCAATCAAACGGACCCTGCAGGTGCTCAAAAGAACAAGCTTGAACAGGCCCTAAAGAGGCGACAGCCTCGGCCAATGCTTGAGCCTTAGACAAGGTGCGGTTAGCAATGACTACCTGAGCAGGTTTTTGTGCCAATAATGGTTCTAAAACGCCACGCACGGCGCCGCCAGCACCCAGAATCAGAATACGCTTAGCACTGAGTTCGGCCCCTAGATTGACAGTAATATCCCGTACCATGCCCACACCATCGGTATTGTCCGCACATACTTCACCGGACTCGTTCAACCATAAGGTATTGGCGGCCTGTGCCAAATTGGCGGCAGCACTTGGATGTTGGGCTAGGGAAAAAGCCCGCTGCTTGAAAGGCACTGTGATATTTAGTCCTTTACCACCACTGGCAAAAAAATCCTCAACCACCTGTTCAAAGTCGCTTTCTGGCACCAATTGCGCCGAATATTCAACATCTTGCGCCGTATTGCTGGCAAACTGAGCATGAATCTGTGGCGATTTGCTTTGCTTTATGGGGTTGCCTAACACTTGATACTGGTCCATACACACCTCCCTTTAATTAGCTAACCAATCACGGTGAGGCAAAAATTCTTCTGTTAGACGGGCTTCGGCAGAGTCTGGTTGTGGCTGCCAGTTGTAATCCCAACGTACCTCCGCCGGCAGCGACATAAGAATTGATTCGGTGCGCCCGCCCGTTTGCAGACCAAACAAGGTGCCGCGATCATAAACTAAGTTGAACTCCACATAGCGGCCCCGTCGATGAAGCTGAAAATCACGCTCTCGTTCACCATATGGCTGATCTTTGCGGCGCTCAATTATAGGACCATATGCCTCCATATAGCTGTCACCCACACTGCGCATAATGGCAAAAGCGGTATCAAAATCAGGGCTATTCAAATCATCAAAAAATAAGCCCCCTACACCGCGGGCCTCTCCTCGATGGGGCAGGTAGAAATAGTCATCACACCATTTCTTTAGGCGTGGGTACAGGTCTTCGCCAAATGGGTCGCAAGCATTTTTTGCCGTCTGATGCCAATGGCGGCAGTCTGCCTCTTCACCATAATAAGGCGTCAAATCATAACCTCCACCAAACCACCACACAGGCTCTTCTCCTTTTTTTTCAGCTACGAAAAAACGCACATTGGCATGACTGGTTGGCACGAAAGGGTTGTGGGGGTGAATAACTAGGCTCACACCCATGGCTTGAAAGCTCC
>JAAERS010000364.1 GCA_024230095.1 Gammaproteobacteria bacterium
AGCCACCAAAGCCACCATGGAAGCGGCTGGATGCCGAGTACAAACCTTTGATGGTGATGCCCTTTGTATCGCTTGTGAAGGTGGCCCAACCTGCCTAACCAGACCCATCTTGCGTAGTTAGCAATTGTGTCTTCTAGCCATTAAACAATCCATTGTTATGGCCTGCATATGGACTTCAATCCAAAACATAAATCTGCAGGTCAGCCTTACCAACTCCCCTAGTAATCCGCTACTCATTGTTCAAATTTTGCCTGGCTGTAAAAAGTGGTTAATCGCGTTTTGCAGAGTGCTTCAGGCTGACAGAGTCAGCCCTACACTAAATTCAGCCGCGATCGGTGAAGCTACTCAAACAGATCTCATCTTTTGATGAGCAGAACCTGCCCTATCACCCCTCATCCTATTTATTACGTGTTTTGTCACCACTATTTTATTGCGGCAGATCAAGAATATACAAAGCAATTTGTTCTATTAGAAATACTTGACTGTAGTAATGGACAAGCCTTTGATGCTTGTGCTGCAATGGAAGTTCTTGTAATAGTTAACTAGTACATAATATTTAAATTATCACAATAACTTAATTTAAAAGGACGTAATATGAACAACAAAGCGTTTTTACCCATGCCAGATGATGATGGTTTTTTTGGCGAATACGGTGGACAGTTTTTACCCCCCCAGCTAAAAGCCGTCATGGATGAAATCAATAACGCCTATGAAGAAGTGCGTAATAGCGATGCTTTCAAAAACGAGCTAGCTGAATTGATGACTCACTTCGTTGGCCGCCCCAGCCCCATTTATCATGCCAAAAATTTGAGCAAAAAGTGCGGTGGAGCGCAGATATACCTTAAGCGCGAAGATCTAAATCATACAGGCGCTCACAAGATTAACCACTGTTTGGGTGAAGCGCTTTTGGCCAAGCACATGGGCAAAACTAAAGTGCTGGCCGAGACAGGAGCTGGGCAACATGGAGTGGCCTTGGCTACCGCATGTTCACTGGTGGGTATTCCTTGCGAAGTACACATGGGAGAAATTGACATAGCCAAAGAACACCCTAATGTGATTCGTATGAAAATTCTGGGCGCCGATTTAATTCCCGTAAGCCGTGGCACCCGCACCTTAAAAGACGCTGTTGACAGTGCTTTTGAGGCCTATCTGGCCGACCCAGTCAACTTCTTCTATGCCATCGGTTCTGTGGTCGGCCCGCACCCGTTCCCCAAGATGGTACGTGACTTCCAATCCATCGTTGGCAAAGAAGCGCGAGAGCAATTTATGGACATGGAGCAGGTGTTCCCAGACTACCTGGTAGCTTGTGTAGGTGGTGGCAGCAATGCGATGGGGTTGTTTTCTGCTTTCTTAGATGACGAAGACGTTAAAATGGTAGGCGTAGAACCTTCAGGCAAGGGTATTAATACCCTTGATCATGCGGCCACCATGACCAAGGGTTCAAGTGGCGTCATTCATGGCTTTAGTTGTTACCTACTGCAAGACAATGAAGGTGAACCATTGCCAGTATATTCAATCGCTTCAGGACTGGATTATCCGGGCGTCGGGCCTCAGCACTGCTACTTAAAGGATATAGAGCGAGTCAAGTATGAAACGGCTAGTGACCAAGAGTGCTTAGACGCTTTTATGGACCTGTCTCGCTATGAGGGCATTATACCTGCCCTAGAAAGTGCGCATGCAGTGGCCTATGCCATGAAGCTGGCCACTAGTTTGGATGCAGACCAACGCATATTGGTTAATCTCAGTGGCCGTGGAGATAAGGATATCGACTTCGTAGCTAAGCTTTTAGGTTTAGTGTAAGGCTATATAAATATCAGGTATCAGGCCTACGATCTGTTTAGGTCTGATCACCTGTAAACCCATCGCCATTCATTTCTTAGACGTCTTTCATCGTGCTAAGCAAATAATGAGGGCCACGCTTCCTCCGTTCTCTTATTTCCACTTAATCGAACATCCCATCGAGGGGTTCTGCTTTTCTGAGAAAGCTTTATTAAGTGTCAAACATTCTATCGCTATTTTTAACTCTTCTTTGGTCACTTTTTGAGGTTCTTTCCAGCTATCATCCAGTCGGCCATGATAAAAAAGGGTTTGATCTTTTTTTACAAGGTAAATATCTGGTGTACACTGAGCTTGGTATTGGCGGGCAACTTCCTGAGTGCTATCAATAAGATAAGGAAAGGGAATTTGCCATTCTTTAATTTTATTTATCATCTCTTCAGGTGAGTCTTCAGGGTAGTTTGGGTGAATATTAGAGTTTATGGCTACGCTGTTTATTCCCTGGGTTTTGGCCCAAATAGATAAGGCAATAATCCTTTCCCAAACGGCTATTGCATAAGGACAGTGGTTACAGGTAAATACAACAAGTAATCCTTTGGAGCCGGTAAGATTCGCAAAATTCCACATGTTTCCTTGAGTATCAGGAAGATCAAAACCGGGCATTTGTGTTGTTGACGCAATATTGACTGATTCTAGAAGTGTCATAGTATTACTCTCCTATCTCGTTCTATTTTTAGCCGTGCTTCTTGTTATATTACAAGTCCCAAGGCTTAGTGATCACAGCATAACCTATGCGGGATCAATATGCTGGTTTTAGTATCGCTACCCTTATAGGTCTATCACCCAACACTACAATATATGGGGTATTTAATTGGACAGCCTTGCACACAGTATAAACAAAATAACCCAGCCTATTTTGTCTATGGCAGATATATGGGCCGCGCCATTGGATCTTTTGTTATGACCATTAGATCTTTTGGGGGGCTAAGAGGTTGTTTGGGAATTAGGCTTATACACTCCATTTTGCGGGCGCCCCCCTATTGGTATAGCTAGGTGATTATTACAAATCGGCTATTTGCCCTAACGTTATAGGGCTTAACGGCGAACGCACTCTTAATTCACCCACCTGCGCCATTGGCATATTGGATTGCTTAGCCACAATATGCGACAAGGTGTTAGAACACTGAGTACCCTGGCAAGGCCCCATACCACACCTTGTATATGACTTAACCTGATTAGGGCCTTGGCAGCCCAGCCGAACAGCATCTTGAATGTCAGACAAGGTAACTTCTTCACAGCGACACACGATAACATCGTCTTGTTGTGGTATTAAATAGGCGTCCGCAGGTTGATAAACAGCGTCCAAAAAAGGTCTGATTGCATTCTCTTTGCGCAGCTTTTTCAACAGGTCTTTGTGCCATACTTGCCAACTATGTGAGTCGACTTTGGTTAAGCTTTGAGCCACATGCAAGCCACACAAACGCCCTTGAATCCGTGATGCCACCGCACCCATTACCCTTGCGGCATCGCCTACTACATAAGTATTTTGGCGACATAATCCGTATTCATTAGTAGCAACGATCCAACAAGATTGTTGCGCATCCCAAGTAGTCTCGCATTGTGCAGCTCGCGCTAATCGCGTGTTGGGTATTATTCCTTGATGCAATAACAAGGTATCAACATCTAGGCTTATATTTGCCACCTTACGCCCAGCTTTTGTTGCACTTGCAAAACTAACTTTTTCAACTCGCTCTACTCCAACCGCGCATAAACCTTCAACATGTTTATAATATGGCACTTTAGCCGCTTTAATATGGCGCAATAAGCTGGCACCTTTAATCAGGTATTCATACCCTTGAACACCAGAAAAAAGTTTATCTAACGACTTAACAATACGCCCCTTTGGGGTAGTGTCCAGAATCGCTTTTATTTTTACCCCAGCATGAAGGTACTGGCTAGCTAAGAGCAGTAATAACGGCCCTGTTCCTGCAAGGACCAATTCTCCTGTAGGCACAATGCCCGAGCCTTTGAACAAGATTTGCCCTGCACCTGCGTACATCACACCCGGCAATTGCCAGCCCGGTATGGGCATTGCCCGCTCCTGTGCACCGCTGGCAATAACCAAGTTCTTGGCACTAATAAAATAGTTTTTCCCCGCTTTAATTACCCCAACTTGATTATTGGCATCTACATGCCACACACTCGCATTGGCATAATATTCCCCACCATAAGATTTGAAATCATCAACAAGGTTTTTGCCTTGCTGATAGTCTTTGCCTAGCACCTGATTTTGCTTGTCCGTGGCCCTAGACGCATTGCGATAAATCTGTCCGCCCGGTTCTGGTTGGTCATCAATGACACACACTGCAACACCGTTACGAGCCGCCTCGCACGCAGCGCTCATACCAGCAGGGCCCGCTCCAATAATTAGCAATTCATAACTAGGCTTCATAATACTCCGCCTCAACCTCTGTAGCGCCTATCTGACGCTCAATAACCATTCCTTGGCGAACCAAAGTTTGGCAACTTCTTTGATTTCCAACCCCATCTATTTTCATCAGGCATTCGTAACACACGCCCATCATACATAGAGGCATGCGTTTTGCGCCTGTTACCGGTGTTTCACGAATACTTTTCACGCCAATTAGCAGTGCCGCTGCAGCAACAGTTATATTGCTAGGCACAAGATGATCTTTTCCATCAAAACTAATTTGGGTATCAAATTCATGGTTGTCATCTAAAACTTTAAACATCAAATCGATCCATACTAAACTGCTCAATTACAGGCAAATAACTATCGCCAAGTATCCAGTCACACAAGGGACCAGCATGGGCTGCAGCCAGAGTCACTCCACTATGACAAGTAACTGAGAACACGCCAGGGTTGGAGGTTGACTGCTGGTAAATAGGATTACCATCGGGTGTTAAGATTCTGAGGCCTCCCCAAGCACGTACCAAATGCACTGAAGACAACAGTGGAAACATCAACACGGCTCTTTGGGCAATTTGCTTCAATACCTCGGGAGTGGTTCCATCGTTCAAGCCAACATCCTCATGGGAGTCACCAATTTGCACTGTACCCTGTGCTGTCTGTCGAACATTTAACGTTGGCCACTTTAAGAATGGCTTTAAGCGTTCTGTAATCAGCACCTGTCCGCGTTCGGCTACCACGGGTATATTCATACCGAGTTGCTCGCCTAACTGACCATTAGCTAAGCCAGCACACAGGACAATTTTACCAGCAGTAAACACCCCCTTAGCGCCCTTTACAACATACTCGCCGTGCGTAGGGGTTATGGCCTCTACAAGACAATTTCCCATATAAGTGACGCCTAAATTTTGCATTGCCTTGCACAGGGCCTGTAATAACGCCAAAGGGTCCACATGGCCATCTTGTGGAGAAAAACTAGCCCCAATTACTGATTTAGATATTTCCGGTATCATCTTTTTTAGCTTGCTATGGTTAAGCATTTCATACTCAAACATACCGTCAGTATTCTTCCACAAGGCCGACATCATACTTTCGCGTTCTTGCCATTCCTGTTCATTGATACAAAAATCAAATCCACCACGACGTTGGTAGCTGATGTCAACCTGGGTAGCCTTGAGTTCATCACTAAGTTCTGGCCACAAATTGGTAGCTATTTGGCACCATTGAGCATAGGGGGCATGATCCCATCCCTTTCCTTGCACCCACACTAGACCAAAATTAGCCTTTGATGCGCTCAAGGTAAGATCCTCGCCATCCAAAACCAATACCTTTTGGCCCTGTTTAGCTAGTCCGTAGGCGGTAGCAGCACCCACCATCCCTCCGCCTATTACAATTACATCATATTGCATAAAATCACTTACCCACTAATAACTTGTCTAGGCCGAATATGCGATCTAAAACAAACATTAAAATCATAGTAATAAAGATAATTACCGCCGAAACTGAAGCTATTAAAGGGTCGACATTTTCAGTAATGTGTTGATACATACGAACAGGCAAGGTGGTACTGCTAGGCGACGCTATAAATAAGGTCATAGTTAGCTCATCAAAGCTTGTGATAAAAGCCAAAACCCAACCCCCTGTTACGCCTGGCATGATAAGCGGAATAGTTACTCTTCTAAAAGTTGTCCACCTAGACGCTCCTAAGGAACGTGCTGCCTGCTCAGCTGCTTTATCCATACCTGTAACCGAAGCTAACACTAAGCGCAGTGCATAAGGCATGATTAGGATGACGTGGCAAGCCACAAGGCCAATATAAGTGCCTGCCCAACCTAAGCTAGATAGGTAGCTCAAAAATGCCACACCCAAAACTACATGAGGAATCATTAATGGCGACATGAAGAAAGCCATAATCATTCCGCGACCCGGGAAACGATAACGTGCTGTAGCAAGCGCCGCCGGCACAGCTAAAGCCACCGCGACAGTGGCCGACCCAAATGCCAAATACACACTGAACAAGAAGGCACTAATAAATTCAGGATGATCCAATATCGCCACAAACCAACGTAAGGAAAACTCCGTGGTAGGCATAGACAAGAAACCTTCTGGGGTAAAAGACACCCAGCACACCACAAACAATGGTGCCAGTATAAATATCAAGAACAAAGCGTTAAACGTTAAAGCAATAGGGCCGTTTTTGTCATATCTTCTCATTTGTTAACTCCCCTATTTCAATCAAATACAGCCGCGTACTTATGTTCTACGTATTTGTTGTACGACATTACTACTACAATATTGGCTATTAACAAAATAGTGGCTATCGCAGCACCTAGTGGCCAATTAAGTGTGTTTAAATATTCGTCATAAGCCGTAGTAGCTACCACCTTCAATGCTCGTCCACCCAAAATTGATGGGGTGGCAAAAGCACTTGCGGTAAGGGCAAATACAATCAAAGATCCAGCTAAAATACCTGGCATAATTTGCGGCAACACAACTCGGTACATTGTCGTAAAATGCGAGGCCCCCAAAGACATTGAAGCATTTTCAACTTGCGGGTCTAATTTTTGTAGCGTAGTCCATACAGACAGCACCATAAACGGTACCAGCACATGGACCAGCGCAACGACAATAGCTTGTGTTGTATACATCATTCTCAAGGGCTCATCAATGACTCCCAACAAAAGCAGAGCATCGTTTATCACACCGTTGTTACCTATAAGCAATGCCCAGCCTAAGGTGCGAACAATGACAGAAATAAGCAGAGGCCCAAGGATGGCCAACAAGCACATTGAGCGCCAAGCTTTGGTCATACGGTTTAGAATGTAAGCTTCAGGCGCACCAATCAATGCACACAGCAAAGTAACACCAATTGAAATAGCATAGGTACGAAAAAATATTTCATGAAAATAGCTGTCAGTTACTACCTCCAGATAGTTATGCCAACCGTAATCAGGGGTAATACCAGTATAAAAACTAAAGCTCTTAAAACTCAGCATGAAGGTCATAATCATCGGTACAGCCAGCATGATGACAAATATAATCACAGCCGGTCCGCTCAGCAGGTAAGGAGGTAGATAACGTTTCATTACTTAACCCTCTGCAAAAATACGAATCGCATGACGCGGCCAGGTCACCCCAACAATTACACCCTCGCCCGCCACCTCATGACCAGCATTTTGCAAGGTAACATCCAAAGTACCCAAACTAGATTCAAGTTGATACGCCCAGCGAGTTCCCATGAAAATACGCGTTTTAATCTTGGCATCAATTAGCCCTAGCCCAGCCTCAACAAGGGCAATTTTTTCGGGACGCACTCCAACCGTAATTTTGCTGCCCTTGGCTGCATTGCCTTGTACTGAAAGTTCAACCCCACTGCAATTTACCATTACCACATCACCAGCCTGTTCGGACACTTCGCCATCAAACATATTGGTGGAGCCAAGAAAATTAGAGGTAAATAAATCTCCAGGTTGCTCATAGATTTCAAAAGGCGCGCCCAAACGTGCCATTCGCCCAAAATTCATAACAGCAATACGGTCGCTCATCGCCATTGCTTCTGCCTGATCATGAGTGACCAATATAGTGGTCACTCCAACTTCATGCTGAATGTTGCGCAGCTCTATCTGCATTCTTTCACGAATTTTGGCGTCCAACGCAGACAGAGGCTCATCCAACAACAGCAGCTGTGGCTTAATAACGATCGCACGAGCCAAGGCAACACGCTGGCGCTGTCCACCGGACAGGGCTTTGGGAAAACGATCTGCAAATTGAGTTAAACGCACCAATTCCAGCGTCTCTAGGACGCGTTGACGACGTTCTTCTTTACCTACACGGCGCATTTCTAAGCCAAAACCAACATTTTCAGCAACAGTCATATGAGGAAATAACGCATAGCTTTGAAACACAATACCAATGTCGCGGGTATTTGGCGCAGCATAGGTCATATCTTTACCACTGATTTCAATGGTGCCAGTAGTGGGCTCTTCAAAACCAGCTATCATATTAAGTGTTGTGGTTTTGCCACAACCAGAAGGGCCCAAAAGCGAGATAAACTCTCCTTTTTCAACATTTAAGTTGAAGTCTTGTACTGCTAGGCTATCGCCATACTGTTTAGAGACATTTTTTAAAGAAAGGAAAGACATCGAGCCCTCACAGGATTAAATAATTGTTAGCGGTTTACGATATTGACGTTTGAAATTAAAAAAATGGGAAGGCCTGTGGCCCTCCCAAGGAGCTATACAACTTAACTCATACTGTTAACAAGATCATTCAACCGTGCGATTCCAACGCTTCGTCCAACCTTCGCGAGCTGGGTTCACAATTGAGTAGTCAATCGCATCCATGGTGCCGACTTGGTCTGGACCATAAGGCACACGAGCCGCAACTTCATCAGAGATTTGTGTCGCTTTATGTACTGGGCCAAAGGACAGTTCTGTCGCCAAAATGGCTTGCACTTCCGGTGATACCAGGTAGTTAACTAGGCTTTGAGAGAGATCAGGCACATCACTATCCACTACCGGACATGTGGCCGTCATGATTGCTACGGCCCCTTCCTTAGGGTAAACAAATCCAGCTGGGAAGCCCGTATTCGCCAAACCTTTAGCACGACTGTGCCCCCAAGCAGCTATAGCTACATCACCAGACTGGAACAACTCAGAAAGCTTACCGGAAGATGGCTCATAAGTGAGGATATTTGGCCCTATACGTTCGATCATGGCTTCAAAACCAGGGTCAATATTGGCTTCACCACCGCCATTAATTTTTGCCATCTTAATGAGTGTCAGCAAACCGTAGCCATTAGTAATAGGTGGTACTACAACTTTGCCCTTGAACTTTGGATCTTCAAGGTCGGTCCAACTAGTAGGTGCATCCCAGCCATTCTCAGCAAACATATCCATGTTATAAGTTAGTCCCGTGGCAATGTAACCCCAACCTAAGGCCTTACCACCACCTAGAACTGCACTGTCATAAATACCCGACAAGGAACCCTTATCTTCGACATCTGCACAAAAACCCAAAGCTATAGCCTGAGACATCGGGCCATCATCAATAAAGGCCACATCTATTTCTTGATTGGCTTTTTGTGCTTGCAGCTTAGCGAGGGTTGTTGTGGAATTGCCAGGTACATATTCAATTTTCGTATTGTTTGCCTGCTCCCACGCAGGTAATACCTTTTCCTTCATGACAGTTTCAATAGAACCGCCGTAGCCAGCAAGATAAAGGGTTTTCTGAGCTTGCGCTGACGAAGCTGTCGCCATTAGAGACGCTGATAATACAGCGGCGGAAAGTACACTTATTTTAGACATTAAAGGATCCTCCAGATGTCAGTTATTTATATTTATTGTCTTCGACCAATTAAATATAACAACTCACCATATATAATAATATTGATTTATTTTTCATAGTTCATACTTAATTGTTATGATTTTTCGAGGAATACTTTTCAATATCGGTTTTTATCCTTGCCACAAATTCCTCTGCCAGCATTGATCTAGGCTTGCCTGCTGGATAAATCACGTAGTAAATATAAGGGATAGATGGCGTAAATGGCTTAGAAACCAAACCCCTATTTGCATAACGATCTGCAGTAATTGGATCGATTATACCTATGCCAGCTCCTGCCAGTACAAATTCTGCCACGGTCGCGTTTTGATGCGTGTCTATTTGAATTTTACTCTTAACGTTGTATTCATCAAAATATCTATCTATATACCGATAAGTAAGCTGCCAATTGTTTGCTCTTATGTAAGCTTCATTATCCAAATCCTGCACATTGATAGCGGGCTTGCCTGCTAGAGCATGGTCGGCACGCATTACACAGACCAAATTAGATGTTAGCAGCTTCTCAGAGATCAAATTGTCATCACGTTCACCTAACTCGGTAAACCCAACATCGGCCCTTTGTGCTCCAATCAAACTGCTTACGCTTTGCGAGTCTCGAATACTCAATGACAGCGAAACTCCTGGCTTTTCTTCGGCAAATCTGGTGATTATTTCAGGCAAATACCCCAACCCCAGAGCAGGTAATGAAGCAATAACCATACTGCCGCTTCGAAAGTCTTTGATTTCTCTAGCAGCCAGACTGATCTCATTAATACCAGTAAAAGACCGTTCTACTTCCTCAAATAAAGCTTCACCTTCTGGTGTTGGCACCAAACGTTTTTTTATACGCTTAAATAAATCAAATTCTACAGAGGTTTCCAAATCTCTAATCAGACGACTCACGGCTGGCTGAGAAACAAACAACATTTCTGAAGCACGAGTAATGGATTTAGTTAACATCACTGCTCGAAACGCTTCTAGTTGCCGCAAGTTAATATTCTTCATAAAGCAAGTATCACCAAGAGCCTTAATTTCATAACATTCTATTATGTAATATCGAAATAAATTGAATTCATGTTATCAACATAGTATCCCATATTCAAACGGACTTGTACTGAAATCAGATGGCTGCAAAGAAGAGGAACACGGCGGCAATCGTAATTTCAATTAGCCTAAATGCAACCTACTCTCCAGGAACGAACCATTGAACTTTTACTATTTATGGTAGGCACAAAAAAGCCGGTCAAACTATAAAGCTTATAACCGGCTGATTTTTAACTTCTGTTGGCTGAAGCCTAGCTCTAAAACATAGGCACCGCCACACTGTCTGTGTTGCTAGCACTTAAACTTAACTTGGTTGTTTGATAGAGCATGTCTACCAAGCCATTAATATCTAACACACGGGTCATATAAGGGTCTATGTCAGATTAAACCGGTTGTTAAGGTAAGCAATAATGTCATTGGACTCATAGAGCCATTCCACAGAACAGTCTGATTTCTGAATCCTTAAGCAAGGTACCTTATGACGACCACCCTCACGCACTAGTTCGGCTTTATGTTCGCCATCATTTTTAGCATCCCGCAACTCAATGTGCAAAGCATGACGCTTTAATTGACGGCGAACTTTGACACAAAAAGGGCAAGCCTTAAACTGATACAACGACATAGAAGCTGTCGCCTCATCAATGACTTGTTTTGCTGCTGCTTCTCGCACCACCGGTTTGGGCGAAGTAAGAAAATCCACAAGCAAAATCATTTGCCCTAAAATCCATCGAATAACTTTCATTGGTGAACTCCACTAAAATGGGTCGTTTTAAATACCTGTAAGGTAACATTCTCAAGACCGCTATAGGGCGCCTTGTACTATTTATGATAGACACAAAAAAGCCGGTCAAACTATAAAGCTTATAACCGGCTGATTTGTATAGAATATTGGTGGAGCCTAGCGGGATCGAACCGCTGACCTCAACACTGCCAGTGTTGCGCTCTCCCAGCTGAGCTAAGGCCCCAAACCTTGTAATCACTTCGCTGCATGGTGTTTGTTGCGACGTGATGGAGGCGTATTATAGAGACCTTAGATAGGATTGCAAGTCATTTTCTGGAAAAAGAATTACTTTTTAATCAACAACTTCCAGTGCATACAAATGCCTCTGATCCCCGCCTATAGAGTGCGATATTCCTTGTCCCAGCGTTTGGCTTCTTTCTTAGATGGGCCACCCATCACGGTAAGGGCGTGACGCAAGCGTGCACGACTCATATCAGGACCCAAAATCACCATAGCATCAAATACGGACACGGAATTGGCGCTGCCAGTAATCGCAACGAACAACAGACCAAATAGGTCCTTGGGCTTCAGCTCCATGCATTGTGCCATCGTTTTGCAAACGTCAAAGATGGCGTCCTTTTCCCAGTGGCGCAAGCCCTCTAGTTGCCACAAGGTGAATTGCAATGTCTTACGCAGTTGGTCGCTGTCTACCTTGGCATTGGCCAAGTCTTCAGCACTGATTTCTGGCATTCCTGAGAGGAAAAAGCCGGCTAGTGGTAGCACATCACTAAACTTTTCTACCCGCGGTTTGATCAGTGGCACAATAGGCGCCAAGTAATCCGTATTAACCGCCCATTCTTGCATGCGTTGCATAAATGCCATATCGCTTAAATCTTCTCGCAGCCACAGGCCGTTCAACCAAGACAGTTTCTCTTGGTCAAAGATAGGCCCGCCCAAGGAAACTCGTTGGATGTCAAAATTGTCAAACATTTCCTGGCGATCGAACTTTTCTCGCTCATCAGGCATAGACCAGCCCATACGTCCTAGGTAATTCAACATGGCTTCAGCCAGATAACCCATGCGCTGGTAGTATAAAATGCTGGTGGGGTTTTTACGTTTACTGAGTTTGCTCTTATCGGGGTTTCGCAGCAGTGGTAAGTGACATAACAGGGGCATATCCCAACCAAAATACGCATACAGCAACTGGTGCTTGGGGGCCGAGTTGATCCATTCTTCACCACGCAGCACATGAGTGATGCCCATCAGGTGGTCATCCACGACGTTGGCTAGATGGTAGGTGGGCATGCCGTCGTTCTTCAACAAAACCTGCATATCCACTTGGGCCCAGTCGATTTCGATTTCTCCACGGAGCATGTCATTAAATTTACAGGTGCCCTCGCGTGGTACCTTCATACGTATAACATGGGCCTCACCAGACGCGAGGCGTGTTTGAACTTCTTCGGCAGACAAGGTCAAACCACGACCGTCGTATCCGATTGGCAATTTGTTTTCTGTTTGATGACGGCGCAACTCATCCAGCTCTTCAGGCGTTGCAAAGCAATAAAAGGCATGGCCATCTCGTACCAGTTGTTGGGCATAATCTTTATATATATCACCCCGCTCGCTTTGACGATAAGGGCCGTGAGGACCACCTACATCCGGACCTTCATCCCAATCCAACCCCAACCATCGCAAGGATTCTAAAATAGCCGCTTCTGATTCTGGTGTACTGCGTTCTTGATCGGTGTCTTCGATACGCAGAATAAACTCACCACCCTGCTGACGCGCAAAAGCCAGATTAAATAAAGCAATGTAAGCCGTGCCAAGGTGAGGGTCGCCGGTAGGAGATGGCGCAATGCGAGTACGAATAGTCATAGTATGAGTCAGCAGATATTTGAAAGGCGGTATTATACCCAAAAAAAAGGGGTCAGACGAAATACATCTGGCCCCTTTTTTGTTGTAGCTCGAACTTTTAGTCCGATTTATCAGATTAGCGTCGCCAAAAACATAAAAATGCTCTAGGCACCAACACCACCTGTGATTTAGAACAAGCCGACGATATCACCAGCTTCGTTGATATCGATAACTTCAGCCGCTGGCTTCTTAGGTAGGCCAGGCATGGTCATTACATCACCAGCCAGCACCACGATAAACCCTGCACCAGCTGACAAACGTACTTCACGCAACGGTACGTCAAAACCTTCTGGACGGTTCTTCAACGTAGGGTCAGTGGAGAAAGAATATTGAGTCTTAGCCATACATACTGGCAGGTTGCCATAACCCGCTTCTTCCAGTTGGGCAATTCGGTTACGCAGTTTTTGATCAGCCAAGATGTCATTGGCGCCGTAAATTTTAGTACATACAGTTTTGATCTTGTCCCATAAAGGCATGTCATCTTCGTACAAGAAGTTGAAGTCACTCTTGTGGTTTTCTACTATATCAACAACTGCTTCGGCAAGTTCAGTTGCACCAGCACCACCGTGCTCCCAGTGCTCGGCTTCAATGACTTGAACACCTAGGTAGTCGCACTTATCCTGCACGGTTTGAACTTCTGCTGCCGTATCGGTAACAAATTTGTTAACGGCAACAACAACAGGCAAACCAAACTGATGAACATTTTCAATGTGTTTTTTCAGGTTTTCAACGCCTTCCGCTACCGCGTCAGTATTTTCCTGGTTCACCTCAGCTAGGGGAACGCCACCGTGCAGCTTAAGAGCACGGATGGTAGCAACAATCACTACCGCATCAGGTGCAATACCAGCTTTACGGCATTTGATATCCAGAAACTTCTCAGCACCCAAGTCTGCACCGAAGCCAGCTTCAGTCACCGTGTAGTCACTTAGTTTCATGGAAAGCTTAGTGGCAGATACAGAGTTACAACCGTGAGCAATGTTAGCGAACGGACCACCATGTACAAATGCTGGAGTGTGCTCCAGAGTCTGGACTAGGTTAGGGCTGAATGCGTCCTTCAGCAATACGGTC
The DNA here is from genome assembly GCA_024230095.1 of Gammaproteobacteria bacterium. Lineage (GTDB taxonomy): Bacteria > Pseudomonadota > Gammaproteobacteria > Pseudomonadales > Balneatricaceae > Njordibacter. The sequence goes on from JAAERS010000364.1 coordinate 14,277, forward strand.
ATGGCACCGTGTACATTCAAGTCAGAAGCCGTAACTGGCGCTTGCGCTCTAGTATAACCAATAACAATAGAACCCAGCTTTTGCTTCAGTTCATCTAAGGTGTTGGCTAAGCAGAAGATCGCCATTACTTCAGACGCCACGGTAATGTCAAAACCCGTTTCGCGTGGCACACCGTGTGCGGGACCACCCAAACCAATAGTCACATTACGCAAAGCACGGTCATTCATATCCATAACACGCTTCCATTCGATACGACGTGGGTCTATATCCAAAGCGTTACCTTGCTGTAGGTGGTTATCGATAGCAGCTGACAATAGATTATGAGCCAAACCAATAGCGTGGAAGTCACCGGTAAAATGCAGGTTGATATCTTCCATAGGTACAACTTGTGCGTAGCCACCACCAGCAGCACCGCCCTTGACACCAAAACAAGGCCCCAAAGAAGGTTCACGCAAGCACACAGATGCCTGCTTACCAATTTTGTTCAAGGCATCACCCAAACCGATTGTTGTCGTGGTCTTGCCTTCACCAGCTGGCGTTGGGTTGATGGCCGTAACCAGAATCAACTTACCATTTTTACGGTCTTTTAGGCTGTTGATATAATCTGGGCTGATTTTCGCCTTGATCTTGCCATATTGTTCCAAGTCGTCAGCAGAGATATTTAACTTTTGAGCAACTTCTACGATAGGGCGCTTCTCAGCTGCGCGGGCAATTTCAATGTCGGAAAGATAAGTCTTGGACATATTCGTACCTTGTGGGTTAGGTGTATATAACACTGGCTTTCAAATTAACCTTACGACAATGGCCGCAGATTACTCGTATTTACGGGTGGCACTATACGCTCTTGTAAATCCACTACATACTTAAAAGCGACACCAGTTTAGCCTTGTTGACTACTCTTGGCGCCATGCCTGGAAACACGATGACAGAAGATTTCCTATAATATAATCAGTTGTATTAATGGAAACAAATGGCTTATGAATCCTACTTAATTGGGGCAACCCCCTTCCAACCGTCCCTCAAATCACATACCCATTTAAATCAACTTACAGTCGTATAATATCAAGTTTATTAAATAGACATTCAGGCATAGTTAGCAAAATGCAAATAAATAATATCAACCAACGAGTAGCCTGTTATGGAATTTAGCTTAACTAGCGAACAGCAAATGATCATTGACACAGTCAAGAACTTTGTCGAACTGGAACTCTATCCCCATGAAGATGAGGTAGAAAAGACAGGTCAAATCCGTCCTGAAGTCTATGACCAAATTAAGGCTAAAGCACTAGAAATGGGGTTGTACGCTGCTAATATGCCAGCACAATATGGTGGTGCAGGTTTGGACCCTCTTACCCTATGCTTAATGGAACGAGAATTGGGTCGCGCCAACTTTGGGTTACAATACATCGTTGGCCGTCCTTCCAACATTCTCATGGCTTGCAAAGGCCAACAAATAGAAGACTACCTCCTACCGACTGTGCGCGGTGATAAAGTTGACTGTTTGGCCATGACCGAACCCAATGCTGGTTCGGATGTACGCTCTATGCAGTGCACTGCTGAACGAGACGGTGATCACTTCGTCATCAACGGTACCAAACATTTTATCAGCCACGCAGACGTGGCCGACTTTGCTATCTTGTTTGCAGCTTCAGGGGTAGAACAAACCCCACGCGGCCCGAAAAAGAAAATCACCAGTTTTTTAGTCGACAAAGGTACTCCAGGCTTCACAGTAGAGCCTGGTTATAACAGCGTCTCCCATCGTGGTTACAACAACTGTATCTTGAATTTTGACAACTGCCGCTTACACGAATCTAAAATCTTAGGCCAAGAAGATCATGGCTTTGACGTGGCCAATGAATGGCTAGGTGCTACACGCTTATCGGTGGCAGCGATGTGCCTAGGGCGTGCCGAACGGGCTCTGGAAATTGCTACAGAATGGGCCGCCATGCGCAAGCAATTTGGCCAAACTGTCGGCAAGTTTCAGGGCGTCTCCTTTAAGCTAGCCGACATGGCCACCGAACTCAAGGCGGCTGAACTTCTCACTATGCATGCTGCTTGGAAGGACAGCTTAGGGGAAATGACTGATTCTGATGCCGCCATGGCCAAGCTCAAGGCCACAGAAATGCTTGCTATGGTATCCGACGAAGCTATTCAGATTTTGGGTGGCATGGGCCTCATGGACGAGTTACCACTAGAGCGTATTTGGCGCGATCACCGTGTTGAGCGCATTTGGGACGGCACCAGTGAGATTCAGCGACATATTATCTCACGCGCCATGCTGCGTCCTCTCGAGTCTTAATTGACATGGACAAGCAACGATTACAACGCCTTCTGGCACCCAAAAGTATCGCTGTATTTGGCGCTCGTGGTGCCGACTTTGCCATTACTGAAAGTCAAAAAATGGGGTTTAGTGGCCCCATTTACGCCGTGCATCCCAAACGTGACAAGCTAGCAGGCCTAACCTGCTTACCTACCGCGGCCGCGCTACCTCAGGCACCTGATGCCGCCTATGTGGCTGTCAATGCCGAAGCCGCCATCGATATCATAGCCCAACTTAACGCCATGAACGCCGGTGGTGCGGTACTCTATGCCTCGGGTTTTAGTGAAGTGGGCAGCCAAGGCGAAGAGCGTCAGCAACGCTTACTGGCGGCAGCCGGCGACATGCCCATCATTGGGCCCAATTGTTATGGTGTCATCAATGCACTAGACAAGGCGGTACTGTGGCCGGACCAACATGGTTTAGCCCAGGTTGACCGGGGTGTAGGCATTATTACCCAAAGCGGCAACATTGGTTTGAACATGACCATGCAACAGGTAGGCTTGCCAATTGCCTATATGTTTACCGTGGGTAACCAAGCACAAACCGACATTGCCGATATTGTGGATGCCATGCTGGACGACCCTAGAGTCAATGCCATTGGCCTGCACATAGAAGGTATCAACAATCTGCAGGCCTTTGATGCTGCCGCGCGCCGCGCATTGGAAAAAAGAGTGCCCATTGTAGCTATCAAATCAGGCCGTACGGAAGCCTCCGCAAAGATAGCCCTGTCTCACACCAGTTCGTTGACGGGTGCTGATCAGCTATTTGACGCCCTCTTCCAACGTCTTGGTATTGTGCGTGTGGATACTATCCCTGAATTTTTAGAAACATTAAAGTTGCTAAGTTTGCTGGGGCCATTACCCAATAATCGCATCGCCTCCATGAGCTGTTCTGGTGGTGAAGCTGGCATGATGGCCGACCTGATTGCGGCCACCGACTTGGAGTTTTCGAGCCTTACGCCACCTCAACGTCAAGCCATTCAAGCCACCTTAAATGACTATGTCGATGTATCCAATCCATTGGACTACCACACCTTTATTTGGGGTGATCGACAAGCCATGGCCAATACCTTTGGTGCCATGATGGCGGCCCAATTTAGCGCTACCCTACTGCTATTGGATTGGCCCAACTACCCCAATGCCGATCCTCTAGAGTGGGATGTTGCCTTGTTAGCACTAGCTGATGCTGCCAAAGCGGGTGGCCATCAAGCCATATTATTATCGTCCATGGCAGAATGCCTGCCAGCCCATGCCATACAATTGTGTCAAAACCATAGTATAACGCCCATGATAGGGCTCAGTAGCTGTCTACAAGCGCTAAATAACGCCCATCTGGTGCACCTGGCCTTTCATCGCCCGTTACCAGCCCCGCTTCACATTCGTCATCCGAGTGGCGAGCAAGCAAACATGTTAACCGAATACCAAGCTAAGCAGCTATTGGCCAAATACAATGTGCCCATCCCGCAGGGTGATTTGGCCAACAGTGCCACTTCGGCCTTACAATTGGCCCACCGCATAGGCTATCCAGTCACCATGAAAGCAGTTAGTGACCAAGTGGCTCATAAAACCGAAATCAATGGGGTGTATCTCAATATCAATAGTGATGCCGAGGTAGAACAGGCAGCACAACACCTACTGAGCCTGAGCGAACAGATGCTGGTTGAACGCATGGAACAAGGGGTATTGGCTGAACTTATAGTGGGCGTCAGTTGTGACCCCTTATTTGGCAACTATCTGGTAGTAGGTGCCGGCGGCATTTTGGTTGAACTACTTAAAGATAGCCAGCTAATCCTCTTGCCTTGCCACCAACAAGACATTCTTCAGGCCCTGGAAAAACTGGCAATTCAACCTCTTTTAAAGGGCTACCGTGGGCAACAACCCTGCGACCAGCAAGCAATAGTGCGCGCTATTATGGGGGTCATAAGCTGCCTTGAGCATCAACCGGTGGCTGAAATGGATATCAATCCATTACTAGCCAAGGCCGACGGTTGCGTTGCTGTGGATGCACTGATTAGGCAATAACAGTAGGCCGTCTGAATGCTTGCTTGTCCGGCAGTTCAACAATTATCTGCCTCCGACTAGGCGGACCAAGCGAATGTCCGCTACAATGCCAGCTTCTATCCATTAGGACGCTATTATGACCCTCAAAGTCGGCTTTCTACTCTTGCCTCGGTTTTCCATGCTCTCCCTAATGAGTGCCCTGGAGCCCTTGCGCGTGGCTAACCGCTTTGCCGGCAACGTGTACCAGTGGTCATTTGTTGGTTCGCTAGCTGGTGCAGTGCCAGCCAGCAATGGTATCCCCGTATCAGTATACCCGATGCATGATAGCCACAAATTTGATCGCCTTTTTGTGTGTGCCAGCTATAGCCCTCAAGACAACATCAGTCTGGATATCATCAAATGGCTAAAACATCGAGCCCGAGAAGGCACTCACATTGGCTCATTAGAAACCGGCTGCTATGCGCTAGCGGCGGCGGAATTACTGCACCAGCATACCACTGCCATGCACTGGGAAAGTCAAGCCGCATTTAACGAGACCTACCCCACCCTAAGCTTGTGCAACCGCACGTTCAATGATGATGGCAAGCGATTTACCTGTGCCGGTGGCTCAGCATCAATAGACCTAGTTTTGCATCAAATAAGCCAAGACCAAAACGAGCAATTGGCCGACCAGGTAGCCAGCTCTCTCATTCATCAACGCCACCGACAACAAGAAGTGGGGCAGCGCACCTTGCTGTTACACAACCCTCAACAACAAGCCATGCGCCCTGTTATCGAAGCCATGGCGAGCAATATAGAACAACCGCTAGAAGTCAAACAACTGGCCGCCATTCAAAAAATGTCAGAACGCACTTTACAGCGGCAGTTCAAGCAAGCTTTTGGTCTGCCACCACGCAGTTGGTATTTGCAACTGCGGTTACAGCGCGCACGCCAACTTTTACATGAGAGTAATTTGTCGGTTATGGAAATAGGCATAGCTTGTGGTTTTGGCAGCAATGAAAACTTTTGCCGCCAATATAAAGCCATGTTTGGCCATCCCCCAAGCCGCGATCGTAAACTAGACTACGCTAGCGCCTTTAGCCCGCCGGTGGCATAGGAACTGGAGGGCAAGATACTGTTCTGGCCGCCAAACACAAGACGAAAGATAGCCATTACTCTAGCCCACACACCAAGTCTTTATGCCAAGCGCACTTGCTGTACTCTATCCCGACTAGGTGCTACACCAAAATACTGTTTATAAGATCGCGTAAAATGCGCGGCCGAGGCAAAACCACAAGCCACTGCAATCTCCACCACCTGTTGGTCTGTTTGTTGCAACAATGCTCGGGCCTTCTGTAAACGCTTATGTCGATAAAAACGTCCCGGGGATTGCTGTACATGGCGGTTAAATAGCCGCTCTAGTTCACGTTCTGAGATACTCACCGAGCGCGCCAACTCAGGAATACTTAGTGGCTCTTCTAAATTATTTTCCATACAGTGAATGACCGCTATGACCTTGCCATTGTTGGTCCCGTGACGTAATCCATCATGCATTCGTTGTGGCGATTTACTGTCACGTACGTGTCCGTATATCAGCTCATCAGACACCCCTAAAGCAAGCGCATGGCCTCGTTGACTTTCAATCATATACAGCATCATGTCCAGCCCCGCCATGCCGCCTGAACAAGTCATCCGCTTACCATCCACTTCATACAGCTCATCCACCACTTTTACACGGCGAAATACCTCTTTAAACGCTACCAAGTTTTCCCAATGAATAGTCGCCCGCATACCATTTAGCAAGCCAGCTTTGGCCAATAATAAGCTACCTGTATCTTGGCTGCCCAACCACAAACCTTTCCGGGACACCTGTTGCAACCACTTGCCTAACTCATTGGTATAACCAAGTTCGGGTTCAAAACCAGCACAAACTAACAGCAGATCAAAAGGCTCAGCCTGTTGGACACCACAATTAGGCAGCAAAGCCATGCCATTGCTGGCCAATACAGGCTCCCCTTTCACTGACAACACTTGCCAAGAATATAAATCAGCACCGGACAACGAATTGGCTTGGCGCAAGGGGTCAACCAGGGCCGAAAAACCAATCATAGAAAAGCCCGGAATGAGCAAACAGGCTACTTTAATTTGTTTAGAATTGGGAATGGGCGTGAACAAAAGCATCAACCAGTCGATATATAACAACTATTATGCGATATTAGTCATTCTGAAGCGGCTTGGCAAACGCAAAATAAAGCCAATACCTCCTGCCACTATTAACCCATTTGGAATCCACTATGAGCACGCCGTTACGCACCCTAGAAACAAAAGTGATAGAAGACTGGATTGATTATAACGGCCATCTGAACGAAGCCTACTACCTAGTGATCTTCAGTAAGGCCACCGATGCCACTCAAGATTACCTTGGCATGACCTTTGACAGCATCAAGAGCACAGGATTCACCCTGTTCACCATAGAAACTCACCTGTGTTACCTACAGGAAATAGGTCTTGGTAAAGACGTGCATGTAGACACCCAAATTTTGCAACACGATAGTAAGCGTCTGCGTCTATTCCACAGGATGTACAATGCCCAAGAAGAGTTGCTCGCCACTGCCGAAAAATTATTTTTGAGCTACAACCTGCAACAAGAACGAGTGACAAACTTTGATGAAGAGTTTGCTAGCAACCTGCAACGCTTGGCTGCCCAGCACAGCGAACTAGCTCAGCCGGCAGCTGCAGGCCAAGGCATTGCGTTAAAAAAGAAGTAACAGCCTAAGATGTCTGGGCGGGTTTATGCAAGCCAGCCCAGATCCACCACTAGCGGCGCCGCGCTCGGCGCCTACCTGTATCACCACTAGCAGAGCCACCTTCTACGCTTAAGTCACCGGCAAATTGCGCAGCTCCACCTTTTGAAACCTCGCCCAGTGCCGCCACAATATCCTCTAAGGAAGGCGCCTCACCTTTGGTATGGGCATCCAAAGCCGAACGCATGGCCGCAATATGAGTGGGCGAAGTGCCACAACAGCCGCCAACAATATCAGCCCCGGCATCAACAGCCATGGTGGCATATTTGGCCATTAACTCTGGGGTACCATTGTAATGAATAGCGCCATCAACATACTCAGGAATGCCACAATTAGCCTTTGCTACTATCACCGCTTTATCACCACCGGGTGCCTTGCGCATATTGCGCACGGCCAATACCAGTTCTGATGCTCCAACACCACAGTTGGATCCACAAGCATAGGGGTGGTAGGCACTGTGATTACAAGCAGCAACCATATCCGCCGGGGTAACGCCCATCATGGAACGACCATTAGTATCAAAGCTAAACGTGCACACAATCGGCAAACCCGCTTGGCTAGCACCTTCAACAGCCCACTCGGCTTCGGCTATGGAGGACATAGTCTCAATCCACGTAACATCAGCCCCCGCTTCCTTTTGTGCTACAGCCTGTTCGGCAAAGGCCGCAACCGCTGCTTGTTTTGTTAACGAGCCCATTGGTTCAGGCAATTCACCTGTAGGGCCTATTGAAGCACCTACCAGGACTTTACGATCAACGATGGCATCAGCCACTTTTCGCGCAATACGCACCCCAGCCGCATTCAATTCGGCTACACGATCTTGGGCATTGTGCAAAGCTAAACGAAAGTGAGTACCGCCAAAGGTATTACTTAAAACGATATCAGAACCCGCATCAACAAAACTCTGGTAATGTGCTTGAATGCGCTCTGGATAATCAACATTCCACAACTCAGGCGCATCACCGGTTTGTAAGCCCATGGTGAACAGATTAGTGCCAGTAGCACCGTCAGCTAGCAAGTAGCCTTTTTCGGCCAAAGCCTTTTGTAATGCATTTGTACTCATAATGAGGACTTCCTAAAAACTGATGATTAAGGCCAATTTTACAGATATAGCGGGTGCCCTACCATGTGTTAAGTCAGCAATCGACGCGAGATATTTTCAAAGCAACATGAGCGCAATTCATACTGCATGTATGCTCAACTTGAAATGTAGTTGCACACGGTATGCAAATAAGACCGACATGACGTTTTGAAGTAGATGCAAGTCGCCAGCCCGTCAGCAGCCAAGCCGCCATAACGGCACAATGCCCTCATCAACATACTTTACTACCTGTTATAAAAACAGGAGCACAACCTTTTCAGGAGCAGATACATGAGTGAAGCCCGTGGACGTCGTCGCAGCGGTGGTGGCCGTGCTGGTCGCCAGAGTAATCGCACCAATACGGTAGCTAACACCCCCGCGTATATCACCCGCAAGATTAAGCCGTTTGAGGTGTTAGATGAGGCGGCTCTAGAGCAGATCGAAAACAATGCCGAAACCATTCTTGCGGAAATGGGAATTGAATTCCGCGACGATCCTGAAGCATTGGAGATTTTAAAAAAGGCTGGAGCGACGGTAGAAGGCGAACTGGTAAAGTTCCCGCGTGGCATGTGCCGAGAAATCATTCAAAAGAACGCCCCCGCTGAGTATACTCAGCATGCGCGCAACCCGGCCAGAAATCTACAAATCGGTGGCAACAACACGGTATTTGTGCCGGGCTATGGCTGCCCATTTGTGCGTGACCTTGACGGCGGCCGCCGTTACGCCACCATTGAAGACTTCCAAAACTTCGTTAAACTGGCCTACATGTCGCCTTACATGCACCATTCCGGTGGCACCATTTGTGAGCCCGTAGACGTCCCAGTTGAGGTTCGCCATCTAGACATGCTGTACTCCCACATCAAGTACAGTGACAAAGCCTTCATGGGCTCTGTTACTGCGCCTGACCGGGCCCAAGACACCATCGATATGGCCAAGATTGTATTTGGTGAAGAGTTTGTAAAAAACAACACCGTTACTACCAGTTTAATCAATGCCAACTCGCCAATGACCTTTGACGATACCATGCTAGGTGCTGCTAAGGTCTACTCACGTAACAACCAGGCCTGCATCATTGCACCTTTCATTCTGGCTGGCGCCATGTCTCCGGTAACCTCCGCCGGCACCTTGGCGCAAATTTTAGCCGAAGTACTGGCGGGTATGAGTTTTGTTCAACTCTATGC